>DATCFX010001248.1:0-3089 GCA_036509275.1 Pirellulales bacterium
CGGATTCCGTACGGCTCGACCTTCCCGCCGAGCTTCAAAGCGGCCTGCGCTTCCCAGTTCGCACGCACGTCGTTCCAGCCCACTTGAAATCCACCGCCAGGACCCATAAAGGTCACATCGTTGGCGTGCGACCAGATCTCCTCCAGCGGGCCGGCATCCCCAGTGAACATCGTGTTCAGGCTCGTGTAGAACTGCGCCGTCGCTTGCTCGACCGCGGTGGTATCGTCGGCCGACGAGCTTTCGGGATTCACCAGCCCCGCCGCGACCACCAGGAACCAAGCCAGCGATAAAACCGACAGTTTCGTGTGCATGGAATCGTACCTCGTTGAGATTTGAAGAGTCGTCGCGCGGCGACCGGCACAAGCGCCGCTGTAACTTGGCTTGCCATCGCGCCTGCCACGGCCGTTTCCGCTGCGGGAAACTCTCCGACCGGGGACGGCACGAGCCAGCGCTACGGCGAGCACAGCCACATCACCATCTTCAATTGAAAGATAGCTCGCCGTTTCGACCGAGCATTCACTCCCCGCTCGGACGTGGTGTCCGACGCACTGAGGAGGCCAGACGTAAACATTCACGGGCTGGGGTAGGAAACTGGCCTTCGCGCGGGTGCCCGGCGGCGCTTCTGTTATAATCCCTGCTTTTGTGGTCGGCCCCGGCGGCGGGCGATTGGCGGCCACTGGCGAGGCGTTTTGCAAGAGGTTTCATGAAGCGCTGGGACCGCGTGGCGATTGTCGGGGTGGGACTGATTGGCGGCTCGCTGGGCCTGGACCTGCTGCGTCGAAATCTGGCACGCGAAGTGATCGGCATCGGCCGGCGGCCCGAGCCGCTGCGCCTGGCGCTCGAGCGGCGGCTGATCACGCATGCGGCCGATACGATTGCCGAAGGCGTGGCGGAAGCTGACCTGGTCGTGGTCTGCACGCCGGTTGATCGGATTGCGGCCTGCGTGCTCGAGGCGGCGGCCGCATGCCCGGCGCAGTGCCTGCTGACCGACGCGGGCAGCACGAAAGGCGCGCTGGTCGGCCAGCTCGACGAGCAGTTGCCGCCGGCCGCGCGATTTGTCGGCAGCCATCCGCTGGCCGGCAGCCATCGCAGTGGGCCGCAAGCGGCCGTGCCGGACTTGTTTGTCGGCCGCACGGTGGTGGTCACGCCCACGGCCCGCACGCTGCCGGCTGACGAAGCGGCGATTTGCCAGTTGTGGCAATCGCTGGATGCCCGCGTGGTGCGGCTATCGCCAGACGATCACGACCGGCTGGTGGCCTACAGCAGCCATCTGCCGCACCTGGCGGCGTCGGCCCTGGCCGCGGTGACACCCAAGGAGGCGCGGCCATTGGTGGCCGGCGGGTGGCTGGATACGACGCGGATCGCGGCGGCCGACGCGGAGCTCTGGACGCAGATTTTTCTGGCCAATCGCGGCCATGCCTTGACGGCCCTGGCCGGCTATGAAAAGTTGTTGCGGTCCTTGCGTCGGGCGCTGGAGCGCGGCGACGCGGCAAAAATCGAACAGATCCTCACCAAGGCCCGGCGAACGCGCGATGCTGTGGGAAGTTGACATCTATGCGGCACACGGGTCGCCCGACCTGGCCGGCCAGCGGGTTGCCGCCGAAGCGGCCGATCTCGGCCTGCCGGACGTGCAGGTCCAGTCGGCGCGGGGCTTTTTGATCGAAGGCCCGCTGGACGAGGCGGCCGTCGGCCGAATCGCCAGCCAACTGCTCGTCGACCCGATCGTGGAACGCGCGGTGATCGGGCGGCCCGGCGAGCCGTCGCTCAGCCAGCCGCCGGAAGGCTACCAACGGCTGGTCCACGTGCTGCCGCGGCCCGGCGTGATGGACCCGGTGGCCCAGAGCGCGCTGGCGGCCATCGAAGATTTGGAACTCCCGGCCCAGCGCCTGCGCACGCTCTCGAAATACTGGTTCGGGCCGCTGGGCGACGATGCGCTGCAACGGCTCTCGACCAAAATTCTGGCCAACGGCGCGATCGAGCAGGTGATCTTCGGTCCGCTGGAGTGGGAGCAGCTCGAGCACGGCTCGGCCTACCGCTTCGAGTTGATCACGGTGCCGCTCGGAGCGCTGGACGACGCGGCGCTGGAACGTATGAGCCGTCAGCGGCAGTTGTATTTGAGCCTGGCCGAGATGCGAACCATCGCCGACTATTATCGCCGGCTGGGGCGCGATCCGACCGACGCCGAGTTGGAGACGATCGCTCAGACCTGGAGCGAACATTGCAGCCACAAGACACTGGCCGGCCGCGTCCGCTATGTCGGGCCCGAGGGGGAGCGGCACTTTGATAACATGCTCAAGGAAACGATTTTCGCCGCCACGCAGACCATTCGCGGCCGGCTGGGCGACGACGACTGGTGCGTCAGCGTGTTCAAGGACAACGCGGGCGTGGTGCGTTTCGACGACGAGTACAACGTGGTGTTCAAAGTCGAGACGCACAATCATCCTTCAGCCCTGGAGCCTTATGGCGGGGCCAATACCGGGCTGGGCGGCGTGATCCGCGATCCGCTGGGCACCGGGCTGGGCGCCAAGCCGGTGTGCAATACCGACGTGTTTTGCTTCGCCCCGCCCGACACGCCGGCCGAGGGTCTGCCCCCCGGCGTGCTGCATCCCAAGCGGGTGCTCAAGGGCGTGGTCTCCGGAGTGCGCGACTACGGCAATCGGATGGGCATTCCGACCGTCAACGGCGCCGTGTACTTCGATCCGCGGTATCTGGGCAATCCGCTGGTGTACTGCGGCAACGTGGGCCTGCTGCCGCGCGACAAATCGTTCAAAGAGACCCAGCCGGGCGACTATATCGTGGCCGTCGGCGGGCGCACCGGCCGCGACGGCATTCACGGCGCGACGTTCAGCTCGGCCGAACTCACCAGCGAAAGCGAGCACGTCTCAGGCGGGGCCGTGCAGATCGGCAATGCGATTACCGAAAAGATGCTCGAGGACGTGATCCTGGCCGCCCGCGATCGTGGGCTCTATAGCGCCATCACCGATTGCGGCGCCGGCGGATTTTCCAGCGCCGTGGGCGAAATGGGCGAAATGATCGGGGCCGAAGTCTGGCTCGATCGCGTGCCGCTGAAGTACGAGGGCCTGTCGTAC
>DATCFX010001249.1:0-2266 GCA_036509275.1 Pirellulales bacterium
CGGCTTTCCAGTTGGCTGGGGTCTGGGGCGCTTCAGCACCTAGGGCGCATCAGCTACAGCGTGTACCTCGTGCATATCCCCATCGGCACCAGAATTGTGAACCTGGGGCATCGAATCACCGGCGACTCAGGTCCAGCGGCAATCGGCTGGATCCTGCTGGCTCTGGCCGCGACGCTGGTGGCCGCTTATATCCTGCATGTGCTGGTCGAGGCTCCATGCATCCGACTGGCCAGCCGCCTGAAACCTGCCGGGATCGCCACGGGCCGGTATGATCGATCGCTGTGCTGTTCGGGCGATGCTCAAGCACCGGCTCGGCTGCCGGTTTCATAGAGGCCCATACAATGGCCACCTTTTCGGCACGTCTGTGAATCGTTGGGGCAACGCTACGTGATTCTGCTGGGCTTGAATGCTTTTCACGGCGATTCGGCGGCGGCCATTATGATCGATGGTCGGCTCGTGGCTGCCGTCGAAGAAGAGCGGCTGTGCCGCGTCAAGCATTGGGCCGGATTCCCCAGCCAAGCCATTCGCTTCTGCCTCGCTGCGGCCGGCTGCACGTTGGCCGATGTCGATCACGTCGCCGTCAATCGCAATCCCAAGGCCAACCTGGTACACAAGGCCTTTTTTGCCCTCCGCCATCACCCGGCCTTGCAACTGCTCAAAGACCGTTGGAAAAACGCCAGCAAGGTCCGCGATCTCCGCTCTCAGTTGCTCGAAACTTTTGGCCTCGATCCCCGCAGTCCCCGGCCGCAGATGCACTACGTGGAACATCACGTCGCGCACCTGGCGAGCGCGTTTTTCGTATCGCCCTACGACGATGCGGCCGTGGTCTCCGTCGATGGCTTTGGCGATTTTCTGGGCGCGATGGCCGGCGTGGGCCACGGCAACCAACTCGCGGTGAGCAAGCGCGTGCTGTTCCCGCATTCGTTGGGCTTGTTCTATTTGGCCCTGACCCAGTTCCTGGGCTTTCCACATTACGGCGACGAATTCAAGGTGATGGGCCTGGCCGCCTGTGGCGAGCCGACGTACATGAACGCAATGGAGCAACTCGTGCGACTGCTGCCCAGCGGCGGCTTCGAGCTAGGCTTGAACTACTTCGTACACCATAGCGAAGGCGTCCACATGACGTGGGATGGCGGCGCGCCCCACATCGGCAGCGTGTTCTCGCCGCGGATGGCCGAACTGCTGGGACCGCCCCGTGCTGCGGACGAGCCGCTGGAAGATCGCCACCGGCAGATTGCCGCCTCGATGCAGCAGCGCTACGAGCAGGCTTTTTTTCATCTGCTCGCACACGTGTCCGCCACCACCGGCAAGACGCGGCTCTGTCTCGCCGGTGGCTGCGCGATGAACAGCGTGGCCAACGGCAAGGTATTCGACGCCACGCCGTTTACCGACGTCTACGTTCCGCCCGCCCCAGGCGATGCCGGCGGCGCCGTCGGCGCGGCAGCCTATGTCTGGCACCAGAAGCTGGGCCGGCCGCGGCAGTTCGTCATGACCTCGCCGTACTGGGGTCCCGAATTCTCGGCGGATGAGTTGGCCAAGGCCGTCGAGACCACCCCGGAATTAACCGCGGCGGCAAGCTGTAACCGCCTGGACGACGACGCCCTCTGCCGGACCACGGCCCAAGCCATTGCCGATGGCTGCGTAATCGGCTGGTATCAGGGCAAAATGGAGTGGGGCCCCCGGGCACTGGGCAATCGCAGCATCCTGGTCGACCCGCGCCGGGCCGAAATGAAGGACGTGCTCAACAGCCGCATCAAGCGGCGCGAGTCGTTCCGGCCTTTTGCGCCGGCAATTCTGGAAGCCTACGTCGACGAGTTCTTCGAGCACGAGCAGCCCGACCCGTTCATGAGCAAGGTCTACAAGATCCGGCCCGAAAAGCGCGCCCTGATCCCGGCCGCCGTGCATGTCGACGGCACCGGCCGGCTGCAAACCGTGCGGCGCGAGGACAATCCGCTGTACTGGCAGGTGATCGACACCTTCCGGCAGTTGACCGGCGTGCCGGTAGTCATCAACACCTCGTTCAACGAGAACGAGCCGATCGTCCACCTGCCGGCCCAGGCCATCGACTGTTTTCTGCGCACGCGGATGGACGTACTCGTCCTCGGCCCCTTCTTCTGCCGAAAAAAACCAACCGGCGCGCCCGTTTGACTGGATTGGTCAAGCGATTGAGAGCAGAGGGCAACGGACTTGGCGAACGTTTGGGATCGACCGAAAAATAACTGCTCCGCGGCCCCCTCTCACCTTGCGGGAGAGGGCAGGGTGAGGG
>DATCFX010001250.1:0-4712 GCA_036509275.1 Pirellulales bacterium
GGAGGAAGCTTTAAACAGCGCAGGGACCTGGTAACAGTAGCTTTTTTCGAAACCCGAAAATCGCATGCCCAGCGGGTTTCGCCACGTTTCGTCGCGGAAGTCGCGAGAATTCTGGCGAGGGCCGTAGCGGAAGTCGTGAGACTTCCGACCGGATCGCGGAACTTCGGAATTCTCACGAATTCCGCTACCGAGTAACCCACGGACCGCGGTCCGTGGGCTTTTGGGCGGCGCGTCGTAGCGGTTGTGCCGATCAGGTCGCGGCGGAAACCGCCGGCTCGAGGGCGGCGGCCTGGTTGGCCGATTGGGCGTCCTCGAAGCATTCGCGAATGCGAACAAACACAGCTTCATTGGCGAGAAACGCCTCGACCATTGCCGGGTCGAAATGACGGCCTTTGCCCTCGACGATGATCGACTTGGCGACCTCGTGCGAGTACGCCGGCTTGTACACGCGGGCGGTGGTGAGCGCGTCGTACACGTCGGCCAGCGCCACAATCCGGCCGCAGAGCGGAATCTGCCGGCCGCTGAGGCCCGCCGGATATCCGCTGCCATCGTACTTCTCGTGATGGCTGAGCGCGATGTCCCGCGCCATCTGCAAGTACTTGGCTTCCGGATGCGCGTCGGCCGCCGCGCTCAACGTGGCACCGCCGATGGCAGCATGCTGCTTCATGATTTCGAACTCGTCCCGCGTCAGCGCGCCCGGCTTGAGCAGCACGTTGTCGGGAATGCCCACCTTGCCGATATCGTGCAGCGGGCTGGTGAGATACAGCATTTCGACGAAGTCGCCGTCAATTTCGTCCCGGAAGGCCTCGAGCCCGCACAAGTGCTGACCGATCACGCGGCAATATTCGCGAATCCGTTCGAGGTGGGCGCCGGTTTCTGGATCGCGGGCTTCGGCCAACTTGGCCAGGCTGAAGATGACGACATCCCGGCTTTCGAGCGATAGGATGCGTTTTGCCACGCGCAGCCGGACTTCGAGCTCCAAAGGATTGAACGGCTTGGGCAAGAACTCGTCGGCCCCGGCACGCAGGCCGTCGATCAGGTCGCCGCTGCCGGTGCGGCTGGTGAGCAAGATGAAATAGGTGTAACCGCTCGCCGAGCGCCGGCGGACTTCGCGGCACAGTTCGACGCCGGTCATGCCGGGCATCTCCCAATCGGAAACCACCAGGCGGAAACGCCCGCTGCGGATCAGCTCGAGCGCTTCCAGACCATTGCTGGCGCCGGCCACCTCGTAGCCAAAGTGCGCAATGGCATGTTCGAGCATGGCCAGGGCATCGGCATCATCTTCGACGATTAGAACCCGCACGAGTCAGTCTCCGATCGAAGGTTTGGCCCCGGCGGGCAAGGCATGTGGTGCCGCGCGCCCAATGCCGGGCGAAACCGCTGTGCTGGATCGATACCGGCAGAAGCGCTCCCATTCCTCGTCCAGTTCGGCCAGATAGCCGGGAATCGGAGCCAATGCGTCAGCTCGGGCCGCGTGCTCCACGCGCTCCAGGATCGAGCGGAGCATGGGAGCCGACATATTGGCGGCGGCCCCCTTGAGTTGATGCGCGCTGCGGATCAGTCCGGCCAAGTCGCCGGATTCCAGGCAGCGTGCAATCTCGCATAACTCGACGGGGAATCGCTGGTCGAAGCTCGCCAGCAGCCGCTCGACGAGTGCCAGGCTTCCCAGGCAGCGTTGGGTCAGATCGTCCAACTCCAGCGGGAGCGGAGGCGGCAGCGTGCTTTCGGCGGGCGCGGCCGGAGCAGGATGAGGGCGTTGCGAGGCGAGAGTCATGGCAAGAGGCGACCAATGGTTTGGTTGCGGAACGCTTTAGCGATCTCGCGCGGTCCGCATTCCGGTGAATGCCCTGCCCTCTCAACCACCGGAACACCGCACTTGGTTTTTCAAAAGCACCCCAAGGTTTCAACTCGGTCAACGCGTTCACGTCGAACGTCGTCGGCCGAGTTCAATTTCATCCCAACGCTAGGTTCCGTTATCCGGCGCGTCAAACAGGCGGGGGGGCGGCCTGCGAAGAAACGCGCAATCTCCGCGCACGACTTGCCGGATCGGAAGCGCAGGCGCGGCTTTACCACCTGGGTTGGGGACCGCTATCGACGGCATATCCGTTAGCCTCGGCATCGAGGCGACACCAACGGTTGCCAGAAGAAATGGCCAAAGCCGGCCAAACGGCGGCCGCGGGCGAGTGCGCGAAAGGGGGGAGGCTCGTAACCAGCGCGCAAGTGCCGGCAGATGCCGCCCGAGACGCTAGTTTGCGTCTCGGGCGGCACCGGGCGCTCGCGCTTTAGGCGAAGAACTTGGTTACGGGCTCGGCCTGAACCAGCTCGCGCGGCTGGTTGAGATGATTGAATGCAATCGTATGCGGATCGATGCCGAAGGCGTGGTAGATCGTCGCCAACAGCTCGCCCGGATGCACGCGATCCTCCAGCGGAGCCGACGCAGTCTTGTCGCTCTTGCCGTGGACATAGCCGCGCTTGGTGCCCGCTCCGGCCACGACGCCGGTGTAGCAGTACGGCCAATGGTCGCGGCCATCGGCCGTGTTGCTGTTGCCGGAAGTGCTGACGCCCTTCTGCGGACTGCGGCCAAACTCGCCCACGGCCACGATCAGCGTGTCTTCCAGCAGCCCGCGCTGATCCATATCGCTGATGAGCGCCGTGAGGCCCGCGTCGAGCATGGGCCCCGACTGGTTCTTCATGCGTTGCGTAAGGCCGGCATGGTGGTCCCACGAATGGTTGTCGGAATTGGCGACCTTAGGCCAGATGACTTCGACGACGCGCGTGCCGGCCTCGACCAGCCGGCGGGCCAACAGGCAGCTCTGGCCGAACGTGTTGCGGCCGTACATGGCGCGCGTGGCCGCCGTTTCGGCCTCGAGGTTAAACGCTTCACGCGCCCGGCCTGAGAGCACCAGGTTCAGCGCTCGTTCGTAGTACGAATCGAGCTTGTAATCGCTCACCGCCTTGTCCACTTCCGGCATGCCGGCGTCGATCGACTCGCGCAGCTTGGCCCGGCGCTCCAAGCGCGTGGCAAACACTTCCGGCCGCAGCTTGAGGTCGTCGATCCGGATGCGATCCATCTTCTTCTGATCCAGATCGTCGCCGTCGGGATACAGTGTGTAAGGGTCGAAGGCGCGGCCCAGAAAGCCCGCCGTCCCGCCCTTGCCCACCACGTTGCTCTCCTGCAGCGGACGCGGCAGCATCACGAACGGCAACATCGGCACCGTCACTGGCCGCAAGCGCACCAACTGCGAACCGAAGTTCGGATAGTCCTTGGGGCTGGGCGGCTCCAACTGGCCCGACGGGCTGACCTTGTCGGTCGTGTAGCCGGTCATCATCTGGTAGATGGCGGCAGTATGATTGAATAGCCCGTTGGGCGTGTAGCTCATCGAGCGGATCATCGTGAACTTGTCGTTGATGCCGGCCAGCCTGGGCAGGTTCTCGGTGAACTGGGTGCCGGGAATCTTGGTGGGAATCGGCTTGAACACGCTACGGACGTTGTCCGGCACGTTTTCTTTGGGGTCCCACAAGTCGAGATGGCTAGGGCCGCCCTGAAGATAAACCATGATGATGCTTTTGGCCCGGCCCCAGCCCGGTGCGCTGCCGCCGCCGCGGCCCGCCTCGCTACGCGTGGCAGCCGAAGCCGATTGCAGCTTGAGCATGCTGGCCAGGCTCAAACCCAACATGCCGGAGCCGCCCACCCGCAAGATGTCGCGCCGGCTGACCGGTAGTTCGCGGTCGCACAAATCTTTGCCGGGCTGGCCGGGAAGAATGATCATGGCGAAACACTCCTTCGATGACGGTGAGAAAAAATTCGTTTGAGCTTTTCGATCGAACCCGCATGAGCCTTGAGCCGAGCCGCTTGCGGCCCGCCCTAGCACTGGCGGGCAAACGGCTTAATGATTGAACAAAAATGCCGGACTATTGATCAGGGCCCAGGCCAAATCCTGGGCAGCCGTCAGCCGGCGGTTGGCCATTTGAGCCGTGCTCATTTTGGCATCTTCACGCAATTGCACCAACTTAGTATCGGGCGGCACGGGCCGACTGACCAGCTCCAATTGCTCGCGGAGCTGCACCAGCTTCGGATCAATCGGCAACGGGCGCTTGCCCTCGGCCAACACCGTGCTTGCCTTGCGCAGCTCGCTATCAATGCCACGGTAGTATTTTGCCAGCAGTTGCTGCTGGGAAGCATCGCGCTCGGCGGCCGGAACGGCCCATGCGGCCTGCAAATCTTCGGGCAGGCCCAGCGGTACGGGCAGCTTGGCGATGGCCACCGACACCCGGAAGCGGCCCAGCAGGAGGTTGGGCGTCCGGAAACTCTGCAGCAGGCGGAAGCTGAGTTGCGTTCCACCTTCGTAGCCGACCGGTTGTTTGAGTTGGAACACGGCCCAGTGCGTGCTGCCGGTAGCGGGCGCCACGGCCCAGCCTGTGCCGGGATTGGGGTTCACGTTCAACGCGTTGCCGATCGGGAAACCTTCCTGGCTGAAATCAGCTTGCGGCCGCTCGAGTACGAGCGTCTGCGACTGTTTTGCGTTGCTCAGCGACGTGGCGGTCACTTGGAACTGGGTGACCACAAAGTTGCCGCCGCCCAAACCCGGCCCGCCGCCGGGCAGCCGCTCGTCGGCCAAGGCCTCGAGCCGGATGGCCGTGATCCCGCGCAATTGCGTTGGTACATTGACCACGATGGCGCCCTTGAGTTTCTTCTCGGGCTTCCCCCGGTT
>DATCFX010001251.1:0-4912 GCA_036509275.1 Pirellulales bacterium
CCTGCTCGTCGAACAGCGCGCGCAACACCGGCGCATGATGCGGGCCCATCGAACGCTCGTCGATCGTCTTCCACGGCTTGCGGCTGTACATCGCGATCCCAAACCGGCCGCCTTGCAGCATCGAATGCGAGTAGGGATAGCTCGTTCGCAGCGGCGCCAGCGCGTTGAGCCACGCGCGATCGACTTCCACCAGTGCGAACACGTCCGGCTCGTTTTGCTTCAGCAGCGACGTGAGTGCCCCGTAATTGCGGTTGGTCATCAGCACATTGCACGACACCAGTCGCAAACGCGGTCCGGTGGCCTCGCCGCCGGGAGCGGGCCAATAAATCGGCAGCACCACCGCCAGATTGGCCGCGGCCACCGCGGTCAACACCAAGGCCGGCCGATACCGACGCAAAATGGCGAACGCTACGCTGCAACCGGCCAGCAGCCAGAAGTACTGCACGCGAAAGTGGCAGGCCAGCTCGCACGGCCACAACCAGCGGCTGCCCAGCCAGCCGGCGATCGAAGCCACCGCGACCGCAGTCGCGACAATCTTCAGAGCCAATCGCCCCAGCCGAACCGGCGGCCTCAAGGCAGGGTCGTTGGCGGGATCCACGTCCACCGGCAAACTCGGCTCGCTCACAGTCGGTTCATCGCCCGCCGGCCGCGTCGAGCCCCGCCGTGCTGCCGGCTGGCCCAGTCGGCCACGCATCGTACAGCGACAGCGCGAGCAACGGGTAAGCCGTGCCGCTGAAGGTGATGAAATGATATTTGTCCGTGTTGAGCGACCGCGTCCACCAGCGGCCGCTGGCGCGCTGGTGCGTTTTGAGCCAGCGCAGCCCGGACTGCACGCGTTTGTCGGTCTTGGGCAGCCCGCTCTCGGCGAGCACCACCAGTGCCAGCCCCGTCATGTGGCCGTCGCTGGGAGGATCGGCGAACTCGGGCTCGGCTGCCAGCTTGGCTGCCCGATTGCCGCTGCCCCATTGCTCTGGCCGAGCAAAGCTGCGGATCGACCAACCGCCGTCGGCGCGTTGATGCTTGAGCAGCATCTCGACGAGTTTGGCCTGCTGCGCTTGGTCCATGATGCCCGGCAACCGCGTGCCGGCCCACAATAAGACCACGCGGCCGTAATCGTGCGGAGGCTCGGTGGTAGTCAGATACTTCTTTAACCGGGCAACCGCGGCCTGCAAGGATTTGTCTTGCAGGTTCTCCAGCCAGCCGGGCGCCGCGGCCAGCGCCATGGCCGCCACTGTCGCCGGCTGATAGGAGTCAGATTCGTACGG
The DNA here is from genome assembly GCA_036509275.1 of Pirellulales bacterium. GTDB lineage: Bacteria > Planctomycetota > Planctomycetia > Pirellulales > PNKZ01 > DATATB01. The sequence continues at coordinate 1,266 of DATCFX010001251.1, forward strand.
CGGCCAACAGGCGGCAGCGCCCCAAGTGCCGTCGTCGCGCTGAATGGCGAGCATCAACTTTAGCGCCGCGTCGGTCTCGGCAGACAGCCGGCCGCTGACGTGCCGGTCCCATTCAGCCAGGCCGGCCGCCAGGTAAATGACCTGCTCGGGCGCCGTGCCTTTTTTGAGCGTTTCGGGCTTGGCGGCTTGCTTCTGTTTGAGCGTCGCGACGAAGAACTCGCGGACCTTGGCCTCGGGCGGACCCACGCGCGCCGCCAGTGCCGGCCGCACGGTCAAATACACGCCATTGGTATGACACGTGACGCATTTTTTCGAACCCGACCAGGCCAACGCGCCTTGGTCGAGATAGCCGACCGCCTTCTGCACCGACAGGGCCGGCGCCAGCGGCTCATCGGCCTTGGCCGCGGCTATGGTGATCGCTTCGAACTGATATTGCGGCTTCGGCTCCGCCGGCGATTCGGCCGCCCATGCACGGCTTGCGAGGATCGGCGCGGTACACACCAGCGCCATCAAGAGCGTCTTCGCGGCGAGTGACCGGCACATGGCACGGACTCCGGCGGCAGGTGGAAGCGGAATATCTACACGAGATCAGTCAGCGGGCGGCGCTGGTGGTTGCGCCTCGGGCGGAGCGGGCGGGGCGGCCCGCTTGCGCAGGTGCGATTGGAACGATGTGTTGAGCGTCTCCACCAATCCGGGGACTTGCTGAGCACTGAGAAACACGCGGGCCGACACGCACGAACGCGGATAGAAGTTGGAAATGAAATCGAACCAGAACTCCGACGGCGTGTGCCCGATCATCACCGCGTTGGCATATACGCCGCTGAGCATTTCGTCGGGGAGTTTGAGCTGCTCGTACAAGTCGGCAATCGTCGTCTTTGGCCCTTCGGGAGGAGGAGGCACCGGCATGGGGGCCGGCTTGCCGAAGCGGCCCTCGAACATGTTGAGGTTTTCGCGGAGTGCCGCCAAAAACTGCGCGAGCACCTGGTGCGGCATCACCACGCGCGAGGCAACCACGTGCGGAGCACCCAGCCGCAGCACAAAATCGAGCACGAACTCGTTGGGCCCCTCGAAGACGATGACCCCCGTGCTGAACACCCCCCGGCTGATGCCAGCCGGCACGCGGGCACTCACCGGAACATGCTGGATCTGCTCGTTCAACGATCCCGGAGGCGACGATCCGGGCTCCCGGCCGGGATGCCGGGTCCCGTCGTCCTGGGGGCCTTCGTGGTCGGGGTTTTTGTCGGGTTGTTCGTGTGTCATGCAGCGCTCGCCAGTCCTCGTGCCAGCAACATCATCCGGCACGCCCCCTGCGCCGTCAAGCAGCGCGTCAAGGTGCCAGGATCGACCTTGAGGGTTCGTTCGGTTCTTAGGCCGCTTGCTCGCTGCTCGACTTTTCGGGAACGGCGGAGAGCAGTTCTTTGAGCACGTGGTCGGCGGGCACGCTTTCGGCCTGGGCCTCGAAGTTCAAGAGCACGCGATGCCGCATGGCCGGTAGGTACACGCGCCGCACGTCTTCGAAGCTGACGTTGTACCGGCCGTCCAGCAGTGCCCGGACTTTGGCCGCCAGCGCCACGGACTGCGCGCCGCGCGGGCTCGCGCCCCAGCGAACGTACTGATTCGTGATCGGCGCGGCGAACTCGCCCTGCGGATGCGTGGCCAAGGTCAGACGCACGATGTAGTCCTGCACGTGCGGGGCGATGATCACTTCGCGCACCAGTTGCTGCCACTGCCGGATTTCGGCCCCATCCATCACCTTGTGCGCCGTGTGCTGCTCGCCGCGCGTCGTGCGCTCCAGGATCGTCGCCAGATCCTGCCGGCTGGAGTAGCCCACGTGCAGCTTGAAGAAAAACCGATCGAGCTGGGCCTCCGGCAGCGGGTACGTGCCTTCTTGCTCAATGGGGTTTTGCGTGGCCATCACGAAAAACGGCTGCTCGAGCACGTGCAACTTGCCGGCTATGGTGATCGAGCCTTCCTGCATCGTCTCCAACAGTGCCGATTGCGTCTTGGGCGTGGCCCGATTGATTTCGTCGGCTAGGCAGATTTGCGTGAAGATCGGGCCAGGCTGGAACTCGAACACGCGGCGGCCTTCGGGCGTTTCCACGACCATGTTCGTGCCCAAAATGTCGGCCGGCATCAGGTCAGGCGTGAACTGGATGCGCGAGAAGCGCAGGTCGAGCGCCTCGGCCAGGCTCCGCACAAGCAGCGTCTTGCCCAAGCCCGGCACGCCTTCCAGCAAGCAGTGCCCGCCGACGAACAGGCACGTGAGCACGCCGTGAACGATTTCGTCGTGGCCCACGATCACGCGTGCCAACTGCGTCCGCACCGCCTCATAGCGCTCGACAAACTGCCTGGCCCGCGCCTGCATCGTTTCGGCCGTGCTCATGGAGTATTCCTTAGTTTGCGGACGTTATTGCGACAGGATTCGCGCGGCCCGACTCAGCGGGAATCGAGGCTCCCGCGGCGGCGGCGCGGGCGGCTCATACGGATTTGCGTTCATCCTTTTTCACCCAGGATTGTCCAGCGACGCGGGCAACCAATCATCGAGTCGTAGTCCCTGGACGATTCCATTTAGGCGATCAAAGTCTTGGTCGTGAGTAACCAAGATAAGTTCATTCACGATAGCGGTTGCCGCCAGCATCAAATCGACGGCGCCGATTCGAATCCCACGCTCCGCCAAAAATGCGTGCAGCCTGCCGTATTCTCTCGCGCACTGTTCGGTAAATTCAACGAACTTGACGTCGTTGAAGAACTGATCAAATTGTTCAACGCGTTTCGCGGAATCTCGGAAGGCGAATGCATAGAGCTCCGCAACCGTCAAACGCGAGACATAGAGTTGCCCGCTGTATTGGACCATGCGGGACAGGATTGGGGTGTCGTCGCGCGACTTCAAGTGCCGGGAGCAGGTGCTCGTATCGAGCAAAAACGGCATTATGGCTTTGGACTGGGAGTGCGCATGCGGCGGATTTCCTCGACGAGCAGATCGGGATCCGCCGGAATTAGCGGGTTATCCGACCAAACCCCTGCTGAGCGAATAATTCCGGCATTTGGCAACAAGCTAGTCCGCAGTGATTTGTCGACCGAGAGGCCGATTCCCAATGCCGCACTCAGTTCCGTTAAGTCGCAGTGGTGCAGTCCGTCGACGACGCGCTGGGCAACGCCCATGTCGAAGCCAAAGGTACTAACGAGCTGTTTGACGTCCAACTTGCAGAGATCGTAAGAGTCGAACAAGCTGATTGCCAGTGACGAGCCGAAAGGCAGGTCTTGGGTTGCCGCCTTGACCGCCGCAAGCATGTCCGGGCCGGTGATTTTGGGAAGCGTCACGTGAGTGCTCCTTTGCGTTCTGCCGCATTTTACCAGCGCAACGCGTTTTCAGACATTGCGATGGAGCCGAAATCACCGGGTCCGGAGCGGCGTGCAGGCCATCTGCGGCCCTTGACGTTTAGGCGTAAATAGAAGTATAGTAAGCCATTGCGTTCAAAACTTCAGGTTGCTGGCACGCCGGTTCCGCAGCTCCGAGCCGGCGGTCAATCACTGTTCTCTGGCCGGCCGGTTTGCCTGGGCGTCTAGCATTATGTCTGAAAGCGGTTGTGGTGCATGGCTCCGGTGGTCCTCGATCTGCGCAGCGCTCGCGATTTGGATGAGACGCG
>DATCFX010001252.1:0-6292 GCA_036509275.1 Pirellulales bacterium
GTTCTTTGCCGTGACGCTTTCGGCCAACGCCCGGGCGGCGGTGCTGCGGTCCCGGTCGGGGCAGTGCATCGCCACGCTCATCAAGCGGGCCAAGCCGATCATGCCCCGGGAGCTGAACGACGCGGTCGGGCCGTACCTGGACCAGCTCAAAGAACAGCTCGAATCGGCGCCTCCGCCGCCCGCGCCGCCGGCCAGCGCGCCGCCGAAAAAACCCCCGCATACAGCCGCCATATAAAGCCGTCATATAAAGCCGCGACCGGTGGTCGCGGGGGCGTTCGCGGCGACGCCCAGGGCGGGGTTCCCGCGACCAGCGGTCGCGGCTTTGTAAGAACCCGCAACCCCCGGATTCCCGGGAAAACCAGGGTGCCGAACCGAACATAAGAAACATTATCGGACGTTGGGGAGTGGGCCGAAACGGCCCATAAAGCCGCGACCGGTGGTCGCGGAACCCCGCGCCAAGCGCCGCGTCGAACCCGCGTTCCCGCGACCAGCGGTCGCGGCTTTATGTTTGTGTACCGCGGTTGCCAGCGGTACGATCCGGCCATGGCCCGGACGCTCGGATATCACGTCGTCATTTCCGGCTACGGATTGTGGCTGCCGGGCGACGACCGCGGGCATTGGTCCGAGGATTGGGACGCGCAGATCGGCTTCGTCGAACCGCATTCATTGCACGTCGGAGATCCGGTCCGGCTGCGAGTCGCCCGCGAGCGGATGAAGCATCCGCCGGTGCGGCTCGCTCCCGAAATGGCCACGGCGGTGATCGCGACGATCGGCCGATGTGCGGCCGAGTCGGACTGGACGATCCTGACCGCGTCGATCGAAGCGACGCACACGCATTTGCTGCTCACATATTCCACGCGCGACATCGACACGACGATCAAGTGGATCAAGGACCACGCGACCAAGGCCGTGCATGCCGAGACGAGTCACGCCGGGCCGGTCTGGTGCAAGGGTCGCTGGCGCACATTCGTCTTCGACCCGCCGCGTGGGAAAACGCGCGGGCATACATCGAGCGGCACAACATCCGCCGCGGTGTCGGCCCGCGGCCGTACGACTTTCTCACATAAAGCCGCGACCGGTGGTCGCGGGGCGCGATCGGTGGGGTCCCGCGACCACCGGTAGCGGCTTTATGTTTGCGGGCGGCCGGTCGCTGACGGTACGATGCGGCCACCGCGCGGACGCTCGGACACCGACCCATGATCGAAATTCCGTACTCGCTCGTCATCGAAGCGACCCGCGAGCCCGACTACTTCGGTTTTCACTCGCCTGAGCTGGCGGGGTTTTCCGGGATCGGACATTCGGTCGAGGATTGCTTGTACAAGGCGAAGTGGGGCATGCGCGAGCACGTCGCGCTATTGCGCCAGCGGAAGATGCCGGTGCCGCCAGAAAATCCGCAGCCGACCGTCATCATCCAGAACGAACCGTCGAGCCCGCCGGTCAAACGCCGAACGACAAAGCCGAAGCGGGCGGGCTGATTGTTTGCGGTGCAACCAGCGGTCGCGGCGTTAGGGGGCCGGCGCGGCGGTTTCCGCCGTCGGGCCTTCGAGGTATTGGCCCATGCGGCGGAACTTGTCGTAGCGAGCTTCGACCAACGCGTCCAGCGGCTTGGGCACCAGCTCGCGCAGGCTCTTGGTCAGATACGTCTTCAGTCGGGCGGCCATCTGGTGATGATCGCGATGGGCGCCGCCCAGCGGCTCTTCGATCACGTCGTCGATCACGCCCAGCCGCAACAGATCCTTGGACGTGATCTTCAGTGCCCGGGCCGCCTGGTCGGCAAACGTGTGGCTCTTCCACAAGATGCCGGCGCAGCCCTCGGGGCTGATGACCGAGTAGTACGCGAACTCGAGCATGGCCACCTTGTCGCCCACGCCGATGCCCAAGGCGCCGCCCGAGCCGCCTTCGCCGATGACCACGCAAATGATCGGCGTGGCCAGGCGCGACATCTCGAACATGTTGGTGGCGATCATTTGCGCCTGCCCACGCTCCTCGGCCCCGATGCCGGGATACGCGCCGGGCGTATCGATGAAACAGATCACGGGGACGTGATATTTTGCCGCCAGCTTCATCTTGCTCAGTGCCTTGCGATAGCCTTCGGGATGCGCACAGCCGAAGAAGCAGGCATTGCGCTCCTTGAGCGTCTTGCCTTTCTGATGGCCGATGACCATCACCTTGTGCTGGTCCAGCTTGGCGTAGCCGGTGCGGATGGCCCGATCGTCGCCAAAGGCCTTGTCGCCGTGCAGCTCGACGAATTCGTCGAACAGCAGGTTGAGATAGTCGGTCGTCATGGGTCGGTCGGGATGCCGGGCGACTTGCACGGTTTCCCACGGCTCGAGCTGGCTGTAGATCTTCTTTTTCAGATCCGCCAGCTCGCGCCGCAGGCGGCGGACTTCGTCCACGCCTTCGGCCGTCTTCTCGGGCTCCGCTTCCAGCTTCGATAGCCGGCTTTCGAGTTCGTAGATCGGTCGCTCGAACGCCAGCCGGTGATTGGCAGCCATCTGCTTTGATCCATGAGTACAAGAATCGAACGGGGCCGCGCCGTCGCGCGCCTCGGTCCTTCAGATTACCCGCTCGAATGCGGCAGGTTAAGTCCGGTTGTTCCACAGCCACCGCCCGGGGCGTACCGGACGTGCAGCATAAAGAGACCGTGGGCGGGAGCGGTCATGCCGGCCAGCTTGCGATTGCCAGCAGCCAGGACTTCGCCGGCCCAGTCGATGGGCTGTTTTCCGCGGCCGATCGTGACCAGCGTCCCGACCATGGCCCGCACCATGTTATATAAAAAGCCGTCGGCCTCGACTTCCAGCACGACAAGGTCGCCATCGCCATGCCATCCGCGGACGACGCTGATGTCCGACACGGTGCGCTCGGTGGTGATGCGCCGCGAACCTGAGCTTTGAAAGCTCTTGAAGTCGTGCCGGCCGAGCCAGTGCTGAGCGGCCTGGTGCATCAAATCGGCATCCACGCGGGTCCGCAGATGCCAGGCATAGCGCTGGCTGAACACGTCGCGCACCCGGCCGTCGTGCAGCACGTAGCGATAGCGCTTGGCCACGGCATCGTGGATGGCATGAAAGCCCGGCGCCGCTTCCTCCGCCGTCAACACCGCAATGTCATCGGGCAGCCTGGCGTTCAGCGCTCGCGTCAAGGCATCGGGCGTCAGCGGGGTGTCGGCGGTAAAGCTGACAACCTGGCCCAGCGCATGCACGCCGGAGTCGGTTCGTCCACTGCCGATTACGCGCACCAGGTTGCCAGTCAGATCCGCCAGCGCGGCCTCGAGCGCGCCTTGCAGCGTGGGATGGCCCGCTTGCAATTGCCAGCCGGCGTAGGCCGTGCCGTCGTAGGCCAGCGTCAGCTTGAATGTGCGTGGCATGCGACCGACTGATTTCGCACCAACAACTCGGCAATCTGCACCGCGTTGGTGGCGGCGCCTTTGCGTAGGTTGTCGCTCACGCACCAGAACGCCAACCCCCGGGGGCTCGAAAGGTCTTCGCGGATGCGACCGATGAACACCTCGTCGCGGCCGTCGCAATTGCTGGGCATGGGATAGCTCTTGGCAGCCAGGTCGTCGACGACCACGATGCCCGGCGTGGCGGCAAACAGGGCCCGCGCCTCGTCGACCGAAAGTTTGCGCTCGGTCTCGACTAGGATGCTTTCGCTGTGGCAATTGCTGACCGGCACGCGCACGCAAGTGGGGCAAACCGGCAGCTCGGGTTCATCGAGAATCTTGCGGGTCTCCAGCACCATTTTCATTTCCTCCGACGTGTAGCCCTGTTGTTTGGGCGAGCCGATGTGCGGAATCAAATTGAACGCGATCGGATGCGCGAACGTTTCGTAGCGGTAATCTTCGGCGTTGAGGTGGGCACGCGTGCCGCTCTCCAGGTCGCGCTGGCCGGCCACCCCTGCCCCGCTGGTCGCCTGGTAGGTGCTGACGACCACGCGCGTGATCCGGGCCGCGTCGTGCAGCGGCTTGAGCGACACGACCAATTGCGTGGTCGAGCAATTCGGACTGGCAATAATGCCACGATGTCGCGCGAGCGCCTGCGGATTTACCTCGGGAATCACTAGCGGCACCGTGGGATCCATGCGCCAGTAGCCGCTTTCATCGACCACCACGCAGCCCCGCTCGACGGCCCAGGGCACGAAGTCACGGGCCACTTCGTCCGGAGTGCTGCCGATGGCCAGATCGATTCCCGTGAAGGCGTCGGGCGTGAGCTCTTCCACCGTGTGCAACTGTCCGCGAAACTCGAGCCTGCTGCCGGCCGAGCGCTTCGAAGCCAGGAACTTGACCCGTTCGATCGGAAAGCGGCGCTGCTCGAGTAGGCAGCGGATGATCGTGCCCACGGCGCCCGTCGCGCCCACCACGGCTAAGGACTCGTACACTCGCGGATCTCCGAAAAATGACGCTGGAAGCTCCCGCGACCACCGGTCGCGGCTTTATGAACTATAAGGTGACGCCCGATCGGCGAGCAACCCGCTTTTGTAGCGGAAGTCGTGAGACTTCCGATGCCTCGATCGGCGCTCCGGCGGAATTCTCACGAATTCCGCTACAGGCGCCGAAACATCGCAATCAGCGGCGCTGGCCGGCTGACGGGCGCTCGGCTGCGGGACGGCGGCGCGGGATGGCGGCGTCGGCCGGTCGGGCTTCCAAGGCGGGCGACTCCCCTGCCCTCCCCTGCCCTGCCCTGCGGTCGAGCATCGCGCGGACCCACTCGGGCGGCAAAAACGCCGTGCAGCCGATCAGCATCACCAGGCCGAAGGTCATCATGCCCAGGCAGATGCCGATGCCCAGGTGCAGCGGAATGGCAATCACCAAGACCAGCGGCCGCAACACGCGCGGCCAGATAATGACGGCGAACGCCAACTCCCACCAGACGGTGAGCTGCGTCGCCAAGGCCACGAGCAGCGGCCAGCTTGCCAACCAGGTCATATCGAGCGATTGGTATTCGAGATTGGCAAAGGCTCCCCAGAGGGCGCTGCCGGCCCACCACGTCTCGCCCTGCATCTTCGACAGCCCGGCGAAGAAATAGATGATGCACATGTGGCCTTGGATCAGCCGCACGGCGAGATTGGCACTCACGCTCGGCGCGGACACGGGCAACGGCTTGCCGGCTCGGCGAGCGGCCAGCCAGCGGTCGACCGAATACGCCGCGCCACTGGGGCCCAGCATCAGGTACATGGCCAGCATCGTGTTGATCTGGTCCAAGCCGAACAGCGCGCCGGGCACGCGGTTGGCATAAGCTACGGCAATGAAGAAGGCGAGCACCGTCACGACGCGGCTGTACAAGCCGATGGCCATCATCGCAAACACGGCCAGCGCCGCCAGGTGCAGCGTCCAGAGCAGCCAGCGCGAATCCACCAGCCAGAGATAACTCCAGGCCGAGTCGCCGCGCATCAGGCTGGCGGCCGCCGAAGGACTCACCCAAGCATCGCGGCCGAAAAACGCGTCCAGGTCGAGCGTCCACACCAGATGCGTGTAGAGCAACATCGACCCGGCCAGGATCCGCACCAGGCCCAGCGTGGCCGGATCGGAAGCCGAGAACCAAAAGCGGTTCCAGCCGCCGATCGTGGCGCCGGCCAATTCGCGCAGGTAGCGGTACACGATGTTCACTGGCCGGCTCCCTGGAAAGTTCCCAGCGGCCGGCTGCGGTAGCCCTGCGGATCGTCCAAGCGCACCCCGGCCAACACCTGTTCGGGCGAGGCGAGGCCGTGTTCGACGAGTTCGAGCTTGACACTGCGGCCGCCGGAAGCGTGCAGCAGGTGCTGGCCGTACGATTGCGCATATTCGCGCTGAAAGGCGTGCAGCGGTTGCTGAGCCCAGTTCAGACGCGGATCCCAATCGGGCGGCGGCGGCGCATTGCCGATAAACTCGCTGAGCATGAAATGCCGGTGATAGAGCAATCGCGGCCAATGCTTGCCAAGATCGGGAAACTCACCGCGCTGGTGGCCGCCATCGGGCAGCTCGACGTCGTAGCGCACCAGGTGGCTGGGTCCCGGATCGGGTGCGAAGAACTTGTAGCCGTTATTGATGAAGACGGCTTGTTGATAAGGTCGAAAGATCGGCCGCAGCGCGTCGGGGATCATCGCGTCGGGCACGGACAACGGCCCCAGCAGCACGGCAATCAAATGCCAGGCCAACAGGCCGCTGACCAGCAGCCGGCTCCAATGCCCCCAGCCGGCCGAATTGCCGGGCGTGACCCGCGCGGTATTCATTCCAATCCACCCAGTCGGGAAATCTTGACATGCTGTGGCTCGCCGCCCAAAGTTTATCGGATGCCGGCATGGGCGGAAACGGAATGGG
>DATCFX010001253.1:0-5719 GCA_036509275.1 Pirellulales bacterium
CCCTCACCCCTGGACATCGAGGCCGCGGCCCGCTCTCCGGCCCGGGCCGCGAGCGCCGCGCCGCGCGCACGGCCTGCCGCGCCGCGCAAGGCACCGCCGGCAGTCGCCGTAAAACCGAAGCCGGCGATATCCTCGTCGGCCAATGTTCCGCAAGTGGACGTGGGGCAGGCGCTGAACACGCGAATCGCCAGCCTCGAGCTACCCAGCGTGCCGCTGCTGGCGTTTGTGCAACTGGCCGGCGGGCTGGCCGGCGCGCCGGTGACGCTGGATACCGACGCTTGCCGCGAGTTGGGTCTCAAGCTCGACGCGCCGCTGGCCGTACACGAGCACGACGTTTCGTTGGGCGACCTGCTCGCGCACGTGCTGGCACCGCACGGCCTGGTGGCCGAGGCGGCGCAGGGCCAATTGATCGTGACTTCGACGCCGGCCCATCGCTACCAGTTGCAGCAGGTGCGCTACAACGTCAGCGATTTGAACGACACGCCCACGGCCGTGGCCCGGATGATCCAGGACCTGGTCGAACCGCAACGCTGGTTGGAACGGGGCGGAGCCGGCCGGATCGACATCGACGGCCCGCAACTACTGGTATCGCAAACGCCGCGCGTGCAGCATCAGGTCGTGGTGCTGTTGGACAAGCTACGCCTGGCCCGGGACAAACCGGCACTTGGCGGACTGGACACGTTCGAGGTTTCACTCGAATCGCCCGATCGACAATTGGCGGAGCGGCTGGCGACGCCCGTGTCGGCGAATTTTCGAGAGCCGGCCGAGTTGCGAAGTCTGGTACATGAGTTGGGCCAGGCGGCGGGCGTCCGCGTGCTGATTGATTGGCGATCGCTGGCCGAGGCCGGCTGCCGGCCGCAATCGTTGGTTTCGCTGGTCGTCGACCAGCAGCCGTTGGCCGCGGCGCTGGATCAGCTGCTCGCGCCCCTGGAATTGTCGTATCGGGTCGTGGCTCCCGAGACGATCGAGATCGCCAGCGTCCGTGCCCTGCGGGCCCGGCCGGAGTTGGACGTTTATCCGGCTAGCCAGTTGCTCGAAGCGGCCGCTGCGGGCGAGCGGCCCACGGATGTCATTGCCCGCTGGTTGAGCAGCCGGCTGCCCGACATTGCGTGGGGCGGCGACACCGGCTGGCGGCTGGACCGGCAGTCGTCCATGTTACTGGTGCGGCAAGACGCGATGAGCCAGCGTGCGATCGAAGCGGCCCTTCAATCCACGACCGGCGAGGGTGGCGGCGGCGACAATGGCAGCCGGTCCGCCAGCCCGGCGAGCCGCGCGCCATGACCAAAACGCTGCTGGCGATCGGCGCGCATTACGACGATTGCGTGTTCGGGATCCCCGGCATCCTGCTCAAGGCGGTGCGGAAGAATTATCGCGTGGTCGTCCTGTCGCTGATCGGCGACTACACGAATTGGGCGCCCATCGGCGACCGTCATCGGCAGTTGGTCGACGAGAGCATCCGTTTGGCGCACGAGCAGGGCGTGGAGATGCGGTTCTTGAACTTTCGCAGCCACCAGTTCGACGTGAACACGGCTAACAAGCGCGCCGTGGCCGAGGTCGTGGCCGACGTGCAGCCCGACGTGGCCTTCATGCTCTGGACCGCCGATTATCACGACGATCACGTCGTGGCTTCGCAGCTCAGCGGCGTGGCACTGCGGCAGGCTGCGAGCTTCGTGGACAAGCGGCCGGTGCGGGCGGCCCGCGAGATTTATCTGTACGACAACGGCCCGCGGCATACGATTGGTTTCGAGCCGACGGATTTTGTCGACATCAGCGACGAATGGCCGGCCGCCAGCGCGTGGCTGGGGCGGCTGATGGCCTTCGTCCGCAATCAGCCCTACGACGCCCGCCACCTCGACTCGGCCCAGCAAGCCAAGCAGGTGCTGGCCGCCTACCGCGGCCGCAGTTGTGGTGTGGCCTACGCCGAGGCCGTGCGCATGGCCGGCTATCGCGCTCGCGACATTCTCTAAATCCGCCCGCCGAACCCCATCGGTGGCCGACGGCGAATACAGGAACGAAGAAAACCACAGGAACAAAGAGAACCACAGAACCACAGAACCACAGAACCACAGAGGCACAGAGGCACAGAGGCACAGAGGCACAGAGGCACAGAGAAAATACGGGGGGGTTCACCACGGCGACACGAAGAACACGAAGAACCCATTCGGGCGTCATCCCCCCGCCGCTCGCCTTTTGTTTTCTTCTTCTTCTTCTTCTTCTTCTTCTTCTTCTTCGCGGCCTTCTGTTCAACTGCTGCGCATTTCGTTGAACCTCGTCGGAATCCGCCACGCATGAGCGGGGTCGCCATTGAACGTGCCGACGGCGGTTGGCACCGGCGATGAATCAGGCGTCGTATAGCTCTCGAACCGAATCGCGGACGAGAACCAGGATCGTAAATGCGCCGAGAATCGTGCCCAGGGGCATATACAAGCAATTCACTCCAGCGACAACTAATGAAAATGTCCGATGCTTCCTGGCTCGGAGGCAGAACCCCGAAATCAAATTCAAAGTCCCGGAAGTCAGCAGCCAAGCCCCGAAAACCAAATAAAACCACTTAAAGATTGCGAAGAATTCCGCCGGCGGGGGGCCACCCGTTTGGTGCGGCCACGGTATTGGACCGGCAAAAATTGCAGAGAACAGCGCGAAGTGTACGAGCTCGAATGAGATGCCCAGCAGTGCGAGCCCCGCCGCGACGAAATGGAAAATGGAAAGCAGGTTCAAATGGTCTGCATCGATCTTGCGTTGATCTCTCAGAATGGGTGGTAAGTCGCTCATCGTTCGCTTGCTCCCTGGCGACAAAGTTCCGTTGCCCGCTCTCGGCAAGCGAGGCGTGAGGGGCATTGTAGCCGCCGGCGCATGAAAACGCCCGAACGCGGAACCAGGAAGCCAGCAGCACACGCAGACGATCTGACGACCGGAAATTCAAGGGGAAATTCGAGGCGAAATTCGATGGCAGGAGCGGGTCACGCCCTATTTTTTCTAGCGTGTGGTGCCCAGGCGCAGCATGCTGGCCGGAGCGTCGTGAGCCCGGCGCAGGCCGCTGCGCAGCGATAAGAGCAAGGCGATCGCGGCGGCCAGCAGGCCCAGGACACTGGGCGATAGCCACAACCACCAAGCCAGCGACAGGACGATGGCGAGCACGTGCGGCCAGCGGCGAAGCCAATCGCCAATCGCCAAGCCCCGCCAGGCCGCCAGCCACAACACGAACACCAGGAAAAAGACGGCGGCCACGACCGCCAGCCTGGTCCACCAGACGGCGCTGGCGGGATGCGGATAGCGGATAGTGGCGGTCGAAACGGCGCCGTCGAAAATCGAACGCGCCGGCGGACGCGAGCCCGACAGCGACTGGCTCCAGAGTTCGGGCGGTTCGTGCGAACCGGCAGAGGCGGGCCCTTCGACCGCAGCCAGGCGACGAGCGATGGCCGTCTGTTCGCGCTCGAAGGCTTTCATCTCCGTTTCCAGCGCCGCGGTCCGGCTATTGTGCGGAACCTCGGCGAGCAGCCGCCTGGCAGATCGGCGAGCCGCATTCCAATGCCCGTACCATACCTGGTACCAGGAGTTTAATTCGTCTCCACCGGAACCGGAAACCGCGTCGATTGGCAAATCCGAAAGCGCACTGGCGCTTTGCAAGCGCAGCAGTTCGGCCCGGAGCGCACCGGTGGACTTGCCGCCGAGGATCTCACCGGCCCCACCCGCATCGGGCCCCTCGACGGTCCAGAGCGTTTTTTCCACCGCCACGGCATGCGGCATCGGCACCTGCATCTCGATGCGATGCCAAGCAGTTTGCTCGCGGCGTCCTTCGAACAGCACTTCGATCCGCTGCGGCAGATGAGACACCACCAGCGGCACGTCCCACTGCCCGTTGCCGGCCGGCAGCGGAGTGGTGGTCAGACCATCGACGGCGACCCGCAACAGCCGGCACTCGCCGGGCACGTCGAGCCGGCAGCGCTCGCCGCGTGCCGGCTCGAGATCGAAACAGGCCAGCCCGCCGAAGCGGCCATCGGCCCGCCAACGCACCTGGATATCGGCCAGTTTCACGTGCGGCTTGGCCGTCACGCGGTCAACCGCCTTGAGCCGAACCTGGCTGGTTGGTCCGGCAGCCTGCAAAATGTCAGCGGCTTCTGCCAGCGGCGCGGTCGATTGCAGCCCGGCGGGCAGCTCCGCGGGCCGCAGGTCGCTGGTTTCCCAGACGACGTGCTGCAAACCGACTTGCCGCGGCAGCCGAATCAGGCGGCGGCTGGCTTCGACTCCCAGCGGCCGCACGTCGGACATGCTGACCGGCTCGCCGGTAGCCGCGCTCAACGGGCCGGTGATCGTGAGATGATATTTTTCGCGAATCGCCGCATGCGGCCGCACGAGCAGATGCCTGACCTTTTGTTGGGGAAGGGACAGCACCTCGTAATCGGCCGGAGGGGTGATCGTAAACGGGCCGTTCCAATTCGCCGGAATCTCGAATCGTAAACTATCGAGCACGCCGTCGGCGATCGTCCAGACCGAATCGCTGGTCGCCTGCCAGGTCGATCCTTCGAGGGCCAAGGAGATCAATTGCACGACCGAGGCGCGGGCCGCGTTGGGGGCAATGCGCAATTCGGCCGACGGACTGTCGTGGGTGGCCACCAGCGCGGCGGCCAGGCGGTCGCGGGGCCAGCGGCTTGGTTCCGGATCGAGCCGCGCGGCGGCCTCGGCCAAACCGACCTGCTGATCGAGCGACGCCAACACGCTGGGCCGGCGATACAGCAGGATCGGCATGTCTTTAAAGCTGCTTTCCTCAAACCTCACCAGCGGCAAGGCGAGGTGGCCGACGGCGGGACAGGGCAAGCTGCCTTCGAGCGAAAGCTGCTGCGTGCCCGTCACTGGCGCCGTGAGCAGCACGGTGATCACGCCGGCCCGATCGCGCCCCCAATGAGCGGCACGCTGCACGCCGTCTTCCAGCACGCTGACGGACTCGACCTGCAATTCGCTGGGAGCCAGCAGACGGTGTTGGAAGGTGTAGCCGTCGGTCGTGAGCAATTGGGCGTCATAGCGGACGTCGACGCTGCCGGTGCCCACGCACAAAGCCAAGCGCTGATGGGCCGTCGTGCGCGGCTGGCGGGGATGGGTCGCCAGGGTCCAGTTCGTTTCGCCCGGCGGCAGTTCGCAGGCCAGTTGCGGGGCCGTACTCGAAGGTCCCCAATGCGTCGTGAAATTCGTGGGCGTCAGCGCCTGCGCTTGCTGCGCGTCCTGCGCTTCGAACTCCAGGGCCGGATCCACGTTCACGGCCAGCCAACGCCGGGTCGACCGGCCGCCCAAGACCTCCAGCCGCGGCAGGCGCAAATGGCCGAATGCCGAGGTGCCGGTCAGCAGAAACGTGGCATGCCAGGTGCCCTGTTCGGAAAGCGGCGCGGCCGGCTGAAAGTGTAACTCGCGCGGCTCGCCCACGCCCAACTCCTGCTCGGTCAGCACTCGGGATTCAACCAGCCGCCACTGATTGCCCGGCAGCGGCAACAGCCGCAGCCGCGGATCGGCCATGACCTGCAAGCGGTTGAGCTGGCCACCCTGCACGGTCAACTGGGCCTTGACCTCCAGCAGCACCGAGCCGGGCCGGACTTTGAGCCACATCAATTCTTCCACGTCAAACGCCGGCCCCGTGCGGCCGCTGAGCAGTTGCGGCCAGTGGACGACCCATTGATCGGCGGTGCCCAACGGCGCGTACAGCGTCCGGCCGTCGTCGCTGCGCGTCACC
>DATCFX010001254.1:0-1821 GCA_036509275.1 Pirellulales bacterium
TCGTCAGCAGCTCTCGGATCAAGATCCGTGGCCCACGGGGTTCGTGCGCCGCGAAGCGCTCAAAGGCCAGCCGATGCCCAGCTACAAGAGCGTACCGATCGAAGTCCGCGGCCCCAAAGGGCCCTACTACCAGCGCTCGAGCCTCGAGCTGGACCACCAGCAGCAATCGCTCGTGGGCCGCGACGGTCTCGGCCGCGAGCGCTGGCGCATTTCGCTGGTCGACCGAATGGGTGATCTGGCCGGCCGGTCGAACCACGCCTTCGATCCCGCGATCAGCCAGGCCCGAGTCGATGGCCACTTGATGCTCGTCTCCTTGGGCGTGGAACTCGTCGCGCTGGATACGATCGGCACGCCGGGCCGCCAGGGGCCCCGCGTGCTCTGGCGGCAAGATCTCGCTGACACGCTCCCTTCGTCCGCGCCGAGCCAGGGGCAGCGGGTCAACCTGCCGTGGGGACCGGCGCGCTTTGTGTCCGGCGACAACACGCGCCGGCTGATGGGCAACACCGGTCCGCTCACCGACGGCCTGGCCTGCTTTTTGCGGCAGCGCAGCCTGGTGGCGGTCGATCCGCTCTCGGGCCACGTGCTGTGGACGCGCTCGGGCATTCAGCCCGGCAGCGATGTCATCGGCGACGACGAATTGTTGTTTGTCACTGCGCCGGGTTCGCAGCAAGCGCTCGTCTTGCGGGCGCTGGACGGCAGCGAGTTGGGTCATCGCGACATGCCGGCGCCCGACCACCGGCTGGCTGTGCTCGGCCGTCGGGTCGTGGCCTGGGACCAAGCGGTCGGCTCCCAAGCGATCTTAAAGATGCGCGACGTGTGGGAGAATCGCGATCTGTGGAAGTACACATTCGACGCCGGGGCCACGCACTGCCCAGTGGACGACCAGGCCGTCGGCGTGCTCGACCGCCAAGGGCACTTCGTCGTGGTCTCGCTGGCCGACGGCAAACGCACGATCGATTCGCATCTCACGCCGGATCCGGCGCTGAAGGAAATCTTTATTTTCCGCACGCCCACGCGCGACCTGCTCGTCGCCAGCGGACCTCCCCACAATCGCGCCAACGAGTCCATTCAACCGCTGCCGGGGACCAATCTCGGCCGCTCGATCATCAACGGCTTCGTACACGGCTTCGATCGCCACACCGGCAAGCACGTGTACAGCACGCGGCTGGAAAACGTGGGCATGTTGCTCCATCAGCCTGCCGATCTTCCGCTGCTGACGTTCGCCGCGCAGGTGCAGCAAACCGGCCGCCTGGGCCAGATTTCGAAAGCAGTGATCAAGTGCGTCGACAAGCGCACGGGCCGAATCGTCGTGGACGAACACTCGACGGGACCCATGATTGCCATCGAACAGACCGGCGATCCCGAGCACCACCAAGTGTTGCTGAAAACCACGCGCACTTCGCTGCGGTTGACGTTTACGAACGAAGCGTGGCCCGCCAAGGTCGATCCGGCAGCCGGTGCCGGCCTGCCGTCGCGGGCGGGCCGCACGCTGCTGCGCGGCATGCAAAAATGGCTGGAAGGACAGGTCCCCGGTGGCGGCGGAGTGGTTCCCGTGCCGGCACGCTAGGCTACGGAAAAGATTGGTATTTCCGTTTACAATTTTTGATTTCAGTTTGGGAGCAGCAATGAACGGTCGGCCATTACGCGCCATCTTCGCGGCCGTGGTTTGCGCGTTGCTCGCCGCCTCTGCGGCCGAGGGCCGCATGGCGACCGATCCCAAGCTTTCGCGGACCGTGGCCCGCGGGCTGGAGTGGCTGGCCAATACCCAGTCGCGTCTGGGGCATTGGACGGCCAACGAGGGTCGCTACCCGACCGCGATGA
>DATCFX010001255.1:0-1740 GCA_036509275.1 Pirellulales bacterium
GAGCCACGCCGGCCAGCAGCGGCCGATGGCATCCACCGCCTCGGCAAACTGCGGGCTGGAAGCCGGGATGGCCCGATAGGCAGCAATGGCCTGCTCCCACTGCCGCCGGCTTTCCAGCATCTTGCCAAGCCAAAGCCGGGCCGTGTCCGTGCTGGGGGCCGTCGGCCACAGTTTGACTTGCTCATCGAGCAGCGCGGCGTATTCGTCGATCGATTTCGGATGATTCGCGTCAGCGAGCTGGGCCGTGTCGTAGGCGGCCAGCAGGTGGGCTTCGGCGGCCCTGTCTTGTTTCGGAAACTCAAGCGACAATGCCCGAAAGCGACGGCTCGCCTCGGCGTAGTGCTTCTGCTCGTGCTCGATGGCGGCGGCGGTAAAGCCGGCGTCAAACGCCGCTTGCGGCTGGCCGTCGTGCTCGGCCCGTTGCCGGGCTCGATCGTAAGCCGCCAAGGCCTCGCCAGTGCGGCCGGCCCGAAAAAATGTTTCGGCCGCCTTGATCAGCACGGCCGCTTCGCCGGTGCCGGGCGAGCGGGCCGCCGCGCCGGCCACGAGCATGTCGGCCTGGCGGCTCCAGGGCAATCCATAGTCTTGCTCAATGAGTTCAGCTTCTTTTGCGGCCTTGGCCTGCCAGCTCTGAGCCGCACTTGCATTTTCATCTTGAGTTGCCTTGCGCCAGGCAGCCACATCGGCCGAAAGCACCGCGTAATGCCACTCGGGCGACCGCGGCGGATCGCTCGCATGGGCTGCGACGATCTTCAGCGCCTCGTCGACATGGCCGGCATCGAGCTCGACCGCGACCAGCTCGGCCCAAGCCCGGTAAAGAATATTCGGTGGCGGTTCTGCGGCTGCGAGCGCTTGCTCGCGGCTGCGCGCGCTGGTGGCGTCACCCGACAGCCGCGACGCGACGATCCGCGCCAGCCGGCTGCCCCAGACCAGCGCGTCGGCTTCGTCGCGGCTGGCCAGCGGCGCCAGAATTTCGTCGGCTTGCGTCACGGCGCTCACGCGATCGGGGCTGCCGGCCGGATAGCTGCGTGCCTGGGCGAGCAGCGATTGAGCGAGTGTGAACTGCACATGCCGCTCGAGCGAGACGAGCTCCGCGGCCGTCAGCATGCCCGGCCCGTGGACCTCGCCCTGCCGCTTGCGCCGCAATTGCTCGGATACCTCGCGGCCGGCCGACTGCAACCGGCCGATTGCCGCGCGCAGCAGTTCGCGGATCGGCTCCGAGGCGATCGCGGCCCCCAACTCGTGCTCGTCGAGCAGCGCCCGGGCCTGCCGCGTTTGGACGACCGCCAACTGCACCTGCACCAGCACGAGCCGCGGGCTCGTGGGTTCCTGCCGGATAAAGTCGCGGGCCGCGGCCAATGCCTGCTGCCAAAGCTGCTCGCGCTCGGGCCCGGCGGCTTGCAGCGCATGGTCGGCGCAAGTTTGAGCCAGTTCGATGGCCAGCTCCGCCCGCCGCTGGTCGGAAAGACCCGAGCGCCGCAATTGCTGGCGGCAAAAACTTTCGGCCAGTCCGTACAACCGCCGCTGGCGCAGGCCGGCCAGAAAGCGATCATCGTCGACCGACCCGGCCAGGCAATTGCCGGCGGGGGGCGCCAACCAGCCCAGCGCGATCAGCGTGATCAGCGTGATGATCCAGCCTCGAAGCCGCATTTAACCCTCGGCCTTGGCGGCGAACTGAATCTTTTTGAATCCAGCCAGCCGGCATAGATCGTAAACATTGACGACGTCGCCGATCGGAAT
>DATCFX010001256.1:0-5432 GCA_036509275.1 Pirellulales bacterium
GCGCTGGAGCGCCTGGAGTTCAGCGCACTGGGGGGCTTCCAGCAGCTCGAACTCTTGCGGGCATACGAGTTGGCATTCATCCGCATGGGCGAGCCGGAGCCTGCCACCGGTGCGCGAATCGCCGCCAGGCTTGACGCGTACTATCCGGCGGCCACCGATCCGCTGAACCGCGAGCTGTCGTCGCTGCTGGTGTATTTGAAGTCGCCCAACGTGATTCGCAAGACGCTGGCGCTCATCAAGCAGCCGACGCATAGCGCCACCAATACCCAAGCCACCAGCGAGTTGCTGGCACGCAACGCCGGCTATGGCCACGCGGTGGCCGGGGTGCTGAGCAATGCGATCGATCCGCAGAAGATGCACTACGTATTCGTGCTGCGGAACCTGCGCAACGGCTGGACGCCCCAGCAGCGGCACTTCTATTTTCAGTGGATGCGCGATGCCCGGCAGTTTAGCGGCGGCCACAGCTTTCAAGGGTTTTTGCGCAACATCGAGAACGAAGCCTTCGACAACGCCACGGACACCGAGCGCCTCGCCATCGAGGGCGCCGGCCTGCGCAAGCCGTTCCAGATGCTGGAACTGCCCAAGCCCAAAGGCCCGGGGCGAAATTGGACGCTGCCCGAATTGCTGGCCCTAGGGCAGTCCGGCCTCAAGGGCCGCAATTACAAGCATGGCCAGCAGATGTTTGCCGCCGCGCGGTGCATCGTCTGTCATCGTTTCCAAGGCGAAGGCGGATCCACCGGGCCCGACCTCTCGCAACTGGCCGGCCGCTTCGGGCTCAAGGATATGGCCGAAGCCATCGTCGACCCCAACAAGATCATTTCCGATCAGTATCGGGCCTCGACCGTACTCACCAGCTCGGGCAAGGTTTACACCGGCCGCATTTTGTCCGAATCGAAGGACAAAGTCATCATCCTCACCAATCCCGAGGATGCCAGCAAAGTCGACGAGATTGCCAAGAGCGACATCGAGGACATTCAGCCCTCGCCCGTCTCGCTGATGCCGGCCAATCTGCTCAACTCGCTGAACAAGAACGAGGTGCTCGACCTGCTGGCCTACCTGCTCTCGCGTGGCGATCCCAAGGGTCCAATGTTCCGCGGCGGAAAGTGAGTTTGACTGGCGAGCGGCAAGCGCCAGCTTGCCGGTATGCCGCCGGCGCGGTTGAATGGGGGCATGGATCCACACCTCACCGACAGCCGGCTCGAGGCCTATCTGGACGAGGCGCTGGCCGACGACGAGTTGGCGGCCATCGAGCAGGCCGTGCGACGCGCTCCGGCAGCGGCGGCGCGGCTGGCGGAGCTGCGGAGCCAGCGCGACGCGGGCCAGAATTCGTTGGGTGCGATTTGGCGCCGGCAGCGGTTGACGTGTCCCGCGCGCTCACGCTTGGGCAGCTACCTGCTGGGCATCTTGCCGGCCGACGAAGCCACGCAGCTTCGCGTACACGTCGAGGTCGTCGGCTGTCTCTATTGCCGGGCCAATCTGGAAGACCTGCGCCGCGAGCATGCCGGCGAAGATCACGAGCGATCGGGCCGACGGCAGAAGATCTTCGAATCCAGTGCCGGCTTGCTGGGCCGCAAAAAAGATCGTTGATGGCAAAATAGCCGACCCCCGGGCTCCAGCCGCCCCCAATGCGGTGCGTTGACGGCGACCGGCGACGCTCCTAAACTCAACCGGCACTTTCGATCCGGCTACCCCCCGCTGGGAGGCCGCCGGTTTCCAACTGTTCGTTGACCCCGCGATTGAATTCAGCATGGCAACCACCACTACCCCGGCCACCGCCGCCGACGAGTTGACCCAGTTATCGATCAATACGATCCGCACCCTGGCGATGGATGCGGTCGAAGCGGCCAATAGCGGCCATCCGGGCACGCCGATGGCCCTGGCTCCGCTGGGCTACACGCTGTGGAACCAGGTGCTGCGCTACGATCCGGACGATCCGAGTTGGCCGGCCCGCGACCGGTTCGTGCTCTCGTGCGGGCATGCCTCGATGCTGCTGTATGCCCTGCTGCACCTGGCCCGGGTCAAGCGGCTGGATGCCAACGGCCATCCGACCGACGAGCTCTCGGTGCCGTTGGAAGAGATCAAGCATTTTCGGCAATTGCACAGCCGCACGCCCGGCCATCCCGAGCACTCCGAAACCAGCGGCGTCGAGACCACGACCGGGCCGTTGGGCCAAGGTCTGGGCAATAGCGTGGGCATGGCCATTTCCCAGCGCTGGCTGGCCGCCCACTTCAATCGGCCGGATTTCGAGCTGTTCGATTACAACATTTACGCCGTGTGCAGCGACGGCGACATGATGGAGGGCGTGAGCCACGAGGCAGCCTCGCTTGCCGGGCATCTCAACCTCTCGAACCTCTGCTGGATCTACGACGACAATCACATCACGATCGAAGGCAATACTTCGCTGGCCTTTAATGAGAACGTCGGCACGCGCTTCAAGGGCTACGGCTGGAACGTGATCCACTTGCCCGACGCCAACGACGTGGCGGCGATCGCCAAGGCGCTCAAAAGGTTTCAGCGGACTTCGACCGGCCCCACGCTGATCATCATCCGCAGCCACATCGGCTGGGGCTCGCCCCACAAGCAGGATTCGCACTCGGCGCACGGCTCGCCGCTGGGGGCCGAGGAAATCCGGCTGACCAAGGCCGTCTACGGCTGGCCAGAAGACGCCCAGTTCCTGGTGCCCGACGAAGTGCCCGAGAACTTTGCCAAAAACCTGGGCGCTCGCGGCCGCAAGCTGCACAAGGCCTGGACGAAAAAGTTCGCGGCCTACGAGCAGCAATATCCCGAGTTGGCCGGCCAGTGGCGGCAGATGGCGGCCCACGAGTTGCCGGCCGGGTGGGAGGAAGCGATTCCCAGCTTTCCGGCCGATGCCAAGGGCATGGCCAGCCGCATTTCCAGCGGCAAAGTGCTCAATGCCGTGGCCCAGAAGATTCCGTGGCTCATCGGCGGGGCGGCCGACTTGGCCCCCTCGACCATGACGCACCTCGCCTTCGACGGCGCCGGCGACTTCGAGCCGAACAATTATGCCGGGCGCAATTTCCACTTCGGCATCCGCGAGCACGGCATGGCCGCCGCGCTCAATGGCATGGCACTGTCGGTGATCCGCCCGTATGGGGCCACGTTCTTCATATTCACCGACTATCTGCGTCCCGCGCTGCGCTTGAGCGCGCTGATGCGCCTGCCGGTGTTGTACGTGCTGACGCACGACTCGATCGGGCTGGGCGAAGACGGCCCCACGCACGAGCCGATCGAGCATCTGGCCGCCTTGCGGGCGATTCCGCAGTTGGTGACCATGCGGCCCGGCGACGCCAACGAAGTGGCCGAAGCCTATCGCGTGATTCTGAAGCTCAATGATCGGCCGGTGGCGCTGATCTTGTCGCGCCAGAACCTACCCACGCTCGACCGCGGCATGTATGCCCCGGCTGCCGGCGTGGCCCGCGGGGCCTACGTGCTGGCCGACGCCGAGGGCGCCCAACCCCGCGTGCTGCTGATGGGCACCGGCAGCGAACTGTCGCTGTGCGTCGGGGCGTACGAGCGGCTCAAGCAAGAAGGCATTGCGGCCCGGGTGGTGAGCATGCCCTCATGGGAGTTGTTCGAGGATCAGGACCAGGCCTATCGCGACCAGGTACTGCCGCCGGCGGTCACGGCCCGGGTGGCGGTCGAGGCCGGCTGCCCTCAAGGCTGGGACAAGTACATCGGCCCCCGCGGCCGGTTTGTGGGGATGCACGGCTACGGAGCTTCGGCTCCCGCTCCCGCGCTGTTCAAAGAGTTTGGGATCACGGTGGACAACGTGGTCGCCAACGCGAAAGCCGCGCTGGAATCGGCTTAGGATCGACCGAAAAATAACTTCGGTTTTTCCCGGAACCGCGGCGGTTTTTGCTTAGCGTTTTTCCGTAGCCCAGCCCTTCGAGGGCTGGGAATTGTCGGCCGCGCCCCAGATCCGCCCGCTCTATCCGACGCGGCCTTTGGCCGCGTCGGATAGAGCGGGCGAACGCACGATGCCCGCGGGGTCCCAGCCCTGAAGGGACTGGGCTACATAAAATATAGGCGCCCGACTGCCCAACCTGGTTTGCTAGCGGCCGCTTGAAGTGGCTGTTTTCAAGTTCCGGCGATTGCGGCTATTCGCTATATTCGCCGACTTCGGGCACTTTGTGCGGTGGCAAACCCGGTAGAATTGATGCCAGCGCCGGGCAGCACACTGCACAACCGCGCGCGAAGCATGGGGCCGTCGGTCCCCAATCGAGCGAATAGAGAGTGCGATGGCAACGACCAGACCCAAGGCCACTTCCAACGAGGCAGACGGCAGCTCGACCGCCGAGCAGCCCCGCGTGCGGAGCGGCAAGGACAACTTGCGCGAGATCATCGAGAGCATCGCCATCGCCTTCGTGATCGCCTTTTTGTTCCGGGCCTTCGAGGCCGAGGCTTTTGTGATTCCCACCGGGTCGATGGCGCCCACGCTGATGGGCGAACACAAAGACCTGTTTTGTCCTGAATGTAATTTCCGTTTCCAGGTCAATTCCAGCGCCGACCAGAAACTGGTGACCAGTTGCATCTGCCCGAATTGCCGCTACCGGCTGACGTTTGGGCCGGTGGGCGAGGACGGGCCCGTTCCGCCGACGTACAAGGGCGATCGGATCATCGTCGCCAAGTTTTCTTACGAAGTGGCCGATCCGGCCCGCTGGGACGTCGGCGTGTTCAAATACCCGATCACGGCCAAGGTGAATTTCATCAAGCGGATCGTGGGCTTGCCGCGCGAGACTCTGCGGATTTATCACGGCGACATTTACACGGCGCCCGACGGGGCCGAGCAGTTTGCCATTGAGCACAAGGCGCCCGAGAAGGTAGCGGCCATGCTGCAAGCAGTCTACGACAATGACTATCCCGTGCCCGAAATATTGAACAACGGCTGGCCCGAGCGTTGGCAGGGCGAGTCGGGCCAGCACTGGGTGCATCCGCACGACGATCTGACGCGGTACGAGACCGATGGCAAAGCGGCCGAAGCCTGGCTGCGGTACAGCCATTTCGTACCCAGCTACGACGATTGGCAGACGCTCAAACGCGGCCCGCTGTCGCCGGACGAGCGGCAGAAGATCCGGCCGCAGTTCATCGGCGATTTTTACGCCTATGATAATGGCAACCGGGTCCGCGAGGACCTGCTGCACTGGGTCGGCGATCTCGCCCTGGAATGCGAATTGGACGTGCGCAGCAGCAGCGGCACGATTGTGCTGGAGCTGATCGAAGGCAACCGGGCCCATCACTGTTCGCTGGACGTCGGCGACGGCAGCGCTAGGCTGTCGGCCGAAGGCTTGCCCGAGTTCAAGCCGCGTGCCGCCGGCCCCGTCATCCGCGGCGTGGGGAAGCACACGGTGCGTTTTGCCAATGTCGACGATCGGCTGCTCGTGTGGGTCGACGGCAAGCTCGTGGAATTCGAC
>DATCFX010001257.1:0-4406 GCA_036509275.1 Pirellulales bacterium
GACGCGGCCAGGTCCAGGTCATGCACGGGTTTGAACAGGCGCTGCATATTGCAAGCATACGTCGCGATTGGCAGCCAACGAGCGCTCCCGGCCTCGCCTCAAACGACTTAGGATCGAACGAAAAATAACTTCTCCGCGACCCCCTCTCCCCCTTGCGGGAGAGGGCAGGGTGAGGGGCCGGGAAAAATGGAAGTTAATTTTCGTTCGATCCTTACCGCCGGCCCAGTAGCAGGCGTTTGAGCATGCCCCACACGAGCAGCATCACGAACATGCCCACCAGGCAGACCGCCACGAAGCCGGGCACGAGCCAGGGAACCGCAAATGTTTGCGACGTGCGATCCCAGAGCCGCGGCCACCAGGCAATTACGCCCAGTGCCGACAGGCAGAGAAACGGCCCGTAGGGCATTTCATGACGGCGATGGATCGCCAATTGGATGACGCCCAGCGCGATGCCCAGGAACGGTGCGAAGAAAAACACCAGCAGCGCCGCCTGCCAGCCCAGGAAGACGCCGATCATGCCCAACAGCGTGACATCACCAAAGCCCATCGCCTCTCGACCCAAGGCCCACGCGCCGATCAGCCGCACGGCCCAGACCAGCGCCGCGCCGCCGGCCAGGCCCACCAGTGCAGACAGCAGATTCTGCCAATGCGCGCCACCGACGAACCAGCAGCCGGCAATCGCTAGTCCGCCGCCGGCGGCCAACACCGCGATCATCCGGCTATAGCGGGCCCGCACGATCCCGGCCAACATCAGGCCGCAGGCCCGGCGCCATCCGTGCCGGCCCCGCCAACGTCGCGGCAACAGCGCCAGGCACCAAAAAAAGTAGCAGCCCAAACCATAGGCCAGCGAGATGATCTCGGGCCGGCCGTCGAGCATCGGCGGCCACGCGTCGGGCGACGCCAGGTGCATCGGTATCAGGCGAGCCGGTTGCCAATCGACGTTCTCCGGCAGCGCCGCGGCCGGCACTAGCGCCATCCACAGCAGCCCCAGCAGCGTGCCGGGCACGGTGATTTCGTCGGGAATGGTCTGCTCATCCAGATCGATAAAAGTGGCGGCCAGCATGAAAATCGCCAGCAGGCAGTGGCCGGCCACGAGGACGTGCAAGCCCGGCAGCAGCGGCGCGATCATGCGGGCGTGTTCGGGAATCGGCCGGAAGACCAGGCCCAGCTCATCGATCTCCCACCAATAGAGTCCGGCCAGCAGGGCTCCGGAAACGATTTCGACCAGCAGCGGCCGCAGCCAGAATTCGTAGCCCAGCAGTTTGCCTTTGCGCCGCAAGCGCCACCAGCCCCACAGCGGGACGCGGTCGAGCCAGCGGTCGTCCGAATCCTTGGGATGCGCGCGCGACCAGGGGCTCGTTGGTTGCGGCTGATAACAGAGCGAATAGATGGCCCAATTCACCAGGCCGCCCAAGGCCGTGCCGAGCAAGAATACGAGCAGGGTGCGGAGAGCAAGCGGAATTTCCAGCCAGGTGCTCATGCGCCGATCCATTCCAGGCCGGCAAGCTGCTCCACGATCATGGCGGCAAGTTCGTCGGGCGATCGGCCGGCCGTGTGGACGGTGAGCCGGGCGCATTGACGGTAGAGCGGTTCGCGCTCGGCCAGCAACCGTTCGATCTCCAGCCGGCCGCCGTGGGCGGTGAGGTTCGGTCGCCGGCCGGCGGTGGCCGTATCGGCCGACACGCGCTGGGCCAGCGTATCAATGTCGGCCTCGAGCCACACGACCATGCCGGCCTGCTCGAGCACGCGGCGATTCGCCTCGCGCAACACTACGCCGCCGCCGCTGGCCAGCACGAATTTTTGCCGCTTGATGAATTCGGCCAGCAATTGGCTTTCCAGATCGCGAAAGGCCGCTTCGCCGGCAGTGGCGAACATCTCGGCAATCGAGCAGCCGGCCCGGGCTTCCAACTCGACATCGGCATCGAGCCACTGCCAGCCCAACCGCTCGGCCAGCGCGCGGGCCACCGTCGTTTTGCCGGTTCCGCGATAACCGATCAGGACGATGTTCATGGCGTTTGCAATCACTGCTCATCACTCCGCAGGGTGCTGCGCATCAGCTCCAGCGGCGGCTCGAGGCCGGTGAACAGGCGGAACTGGCGTGCGGCCTGCCGCACGAACATTTCGATGCCGGTCACGACCGTACATCCCTGCCGCCGGGCGTCCTCGACGAGCAGCGTGTGTTCGGGATTGTACACGGTATCGAAGACGATCATGCCGGGCCGCAGCCGGCCGCCGTCGTACGGCGTGGCGGCCACGTGCGGCGACATGCCCAGCGGCGTGCAATTCACGAGCACGTCTGCGTACTCGTCGTGCCGCTGGTCCCAATCGACGACCTGGCCGCCCAGGTCCGCGGCAAGCTGCTCGGCCCGGGCGCGCGTGCGGCTGCTAATCAGGACCTGGGCGCCGGCCTGGTGCAAGCCGTGTACAATCGCCTTCGCGGCGCCACCGGCCCCCAGCACCAAGGCCCGCATGCCGGCCAGTGGAGCGGTTGGATCGGGATCGCTTTCGAGCACGGCGACCAGGCTATCGATCGCCGCGGCCTGATCGGTGTTGTAGGCGTAAACGCGGCCATCAAGCCACACCAGCGTATTGGCCGCGCCGATTTCGCGCACTGCCTGGTCCGCATCCGTGACCACGGCCAGCACCGCTTGCTTGTGCGGAATCGTCACGCTCAAACCGCGCAGCCCAAGCTCTTCGGCATCGTCGAGAAACACGGCCAAATCGGCCGGCGGCACGCGAAAGGGCACATATACCCTGTCCAGCCCCATAGCGGCAAAGGCGGTGTTATGCACCAGCGGACTGCGGCTGTGCCCGATCGGATCGCCGATCACGCCGTACAGCGCCGTTTGCGGGCCGAGCTGGTCGTAGCGATACAGTTGGCTCATCTCGCTGAACGTAAGCTGCCCGGGCGCGAGCGGCTGACCGCTGGCGGCGCAGGCGTAGGTGAACGGAGCGCCGGCGCGGCCCGCCAGCAAACGCGAGGGCGTGCCCAACTCACCCATGCACAGGCCCACCGTCGGTAACGAGGCCGTGCGCACCAGGCGCAGCATGCGTGTCACATCGTGCGGGCAGTTGGCCCGAGCGGCGATTTTGACCAGATCCGCGTCGTGAGCCGCAAGCCGCGCGTGTACGGCCGGCAGATCCTGCGGCGTGCCGCTGAAATCGTGCAGGCTGACAATGCGGCTGGCGCTGGCGATGCGGGGAAGGGCGGCTGCCGCGTCGGCTTCCAGGTCGACATACTCGGCCCCGGACTCCATCGCCACCAGCAGCAATCGCCGGCGATACGCTTCGTCCACCTGTTGCCGGCCGCCGTCCTCGGGCCGGCGAAAGGTAAACACGGCCGGGCCCGGACGCTTGGCAAACAGTTCCCCCAGGTCGATCGGCTGATCGAGGTAATCGAGCCGGAACTCGCACAACCGCGCACCTTCGGCCATCAGCCGGCGCTGTTCGCTGACCAATTCGGGAATCGTCCGGCACCCGATCGTCACGCAGAGCATGGTATTGGCTGCCCGAGGAGGTTCGTTTAAGTCCGCATGAATTGCCGGTCGAGCTCTTCGCGGGTAAAGACCAGGGCGGTGGGCCGGCCGTGCGGACAATGGTGCGTGTCCTGGGCCAAATGCCGCAGTTCGACCAGCGCGGCCACTTCCTCGCTGCTCAACCGGTCGCCGGCTTTGATCGCGGCTTTGCAGGAGACTGTGTGCAGCAGTTCGTCGAGCAGGTCGCGGCGCTCGGGCGCGCGGCCGCCGGCGGCAAGCTGGTCGACCACCGCCCGCAAGACTTCGACCGGTTTGAGCCGGCCCAGCATGGCCGGATAGCTATGGATGAGCACCGTGTCACCGCCGAACGGCTCGATCCGTAGTCCGAGCCGCGCCAGCAACTCGCGATGTTCGGCCACCAAGGCCGCCTCGGGGGCGCTCAAGTCCACCGCATCGGGCACGAGCAGGCTCTGGCTCTCCAGCGCGCCGGCCAAGACCTTGCCGCGGATTTGTTCGTACAGAATCCGCTCGTGCAACGCGTGCTGATCGATGACCAACACGCCTTCCGCGCTTTCGGCAACCAGGTAGCGGTCGTGGATTTGCAACGCCCGGACTGGCGCGGACGAATCGAAAGCTCGGGCTGCCGGCAGGGCAGGGGGCTGTCCGACCGCAGCGGCAGATGCCGGCGGCTGCGGTGCTAAATTGGCAATCACGTCCAGGGCCTGCGCGGACCGGGCGGGCAGAGCATTGAACTCTAGCCGCGATTGTCCGGCCGGGGCGAAAGCGGCCGCCGTCGGCTGCGCGTCGGCCGTCGCCGGCGCGGACCACGTGGCCATCTGCCCCTTGGCCCAATCCACGAGCTCGCTCCGCAGCCGGTCGGCCACTTGCGGATCGTGGGCCCCGCCGGGACCTTCGGCCTGGTCGGCACGA
>DATCFX010001258.1:0-1742 GCA_036509275.1 Pirellulales bacterium
CTCCCGTCGCAAACCGGTGAAATCGAGCGCCGCCTTCTCCATTCTAGGTCATAACCGGGCCAGCCGGGCTGACACAATTGGGGGGTGCGTATGACGACCGGCCCCGCCAGCGTTACAATAGCGAATCGGACCGGCAGAACAGGACTGCCGGCAGCGCTTCTTGTGGGGATTCCATGTCCTTAACCGGCTGGCTGATCATTCCGGTGATGATCGGCCTGAACGCGATTTTCGCCGCCTACGAGATTGCTTTGGCCAGCGTCTCGGCCGCCCGGCTTCAAGCCCTGGCCGACCAGCACCGCCGCGGGGCCCGCACGGCCCTGCACATGAAACAAAACATGGAGGCCAGCCTGGCCGTGATCCAACTGGGCATCACGCTGGTGGGGGCCATTGCCGCCGCCACCGGCGGCGCTCGGGCCGAAGAGATGATCGCGCCGCTGTTGCAGGAACAATTTGGCCTGTCGACCGGCTGGGCCGACTTTTTCAGCGTGGCGCTGATCGTCATTCCCTTGAGCGCCTTGATGCTCGTGGCCGGCGAGCTGATTCCCAAAGTCTTTGCTCTTAAGAACAAGGAATGGGTCTGCCTCAAGCTCTCGCCCAGCATGCAAATCATGTCGCGCGTGGCCTATCCAGCCGTGTGGATCCTCGAAACCAGCGTCACCACGCTGCTCGACTGGCACGCCCGCCGCTGGCAGCCCCGGCTCGAGGGGCACAAGGCCGAAGTCACTGAGATGCAAGAGTTGCGGGCCGTGGTGGCGCTGGCCCGCACCAGCCGGCTGATCGGCGGCCAGGAGGAAAAAATCATCCTCGGGGCGGCCCGGATGTCGGCCCGGCGGATTTCCGAGATCATGATCCCGGTCGCTGAGATCGTGACGCTCGACCTGCGGCATTCGATGTCCGAAAGCCTGGTGCTGGCGCATGCTGATATGCACACGCGATTTCCGGTCTGTGGCGAGCCGGGCAACCTGCAATCGATTTGCGGGTACGTGAACTTCAAAGACATTGTCTCGGAACTGCGACTGAGCCCCAATCAGCCCTCGCTGCGGGGCATCATGCGGGCGATTCCCGAAATGTCCGACGAGCTCTCGATCGCCACCAGCCTGCAGCGGATGATTCGCGGCCACGTCCACATCGCCGTGGTCCGCAATGCCCAACGGCAGATCGTGGGCATGGTCACGCTGGAAGATATTCTGGAAGAACTGGTGGGCGAAATTCACGACGAATACGACCGCGCGCCGGGCCACGTGGCCGAGAGCGGGCTGGGCTGGGTGATGGGCGGCGGCATTTCGCTCGATCAACTCGAACAGATCACCGGCGTGCTCTTGGATCGCCAGGACCTGCCCCCCGACTGCCGCACGCTGCACGACTGGGTGCGCGTGTATCTGGATCGTCCGGTTCGCGGCGGCGACGTCATTCGCCATTCGGGCTTGCGCGTGCTGGTGCGCAAAGTTCGCCGGCAGCAGGTGCTCGAAGCCCAAGTGGCACGGGACGAGAGCACGCCGGCCCAGCCTTTGGCCGATAACAGCCTGGCGAGTCCCAATCCGCAGATCGAATCAGCCGGACATTCCTGACGGAAATGCGGAAGGATGAATGCGGAATGCGGAATGGAAAGGGAAGAAATGCCGCTCGAAGTCGAACAGAAATATCGGCTGGAGCATGCGGCCGATATCTGGCAGCGGCTGGCGGGCTTGGGTGCCCGCTGGAATGCCGACGAGCAGCAGGTCGACCGGTACTATAACCATCCG
>DATCFX010001259.1:0-1173 GCA_036509275.1 Pirellulales bacterium
GCCGGGGTGAACCTGGTCGAAGACGACCCTGAAGACATGACCGTCGGCTACGGCGGATTGCCCAACGAAGACGGCATCGTCGAGTTGGACGCGGCCGTGATGCACGGGCCCACGCATCGGGCCGGAGCCGTCGCCGCCTTGCAAAACATCAAGAACCCGTCGAAAGTCGCGCGGCTGGTCATGGAGCAGACCGATCACGTACTGCTGGTCGGCGACGGGGCCTTGCAATTTGCCCGGGCCCAAGGCTTCAAAGAAGAAAACCTGCTGACGGACAAGGCCCGAAAAGTTTGGCTGTATTGGAAACAGACGCTCTCCAACAAGGACGATTGGATCGCCCCGCCGCCCGAGGACGTCGATCCCGAGGTGCTGAAGTTTTTCAAACGCCCGACGGGCACGATCCACTGCTCGGCCGTCGACCGCGCGGGCGACATTTCGTGCGTGACAACCACCAGCGGTCTGGCCTTCAAAATGCCGGGCCGCGTCGGCGATTCGCCGATCATCGGGGCCGGACTCTATGTCGACAACGAGGTGGGTTCCTGCGGCAGCACGGGCCGCGGCGAAGCGAACCTGGCCAATTGTTCGAGCGTCGTGGCCGTGGAGCTGATGCGCTCCGGCATGTCGCCGCGCGAAGCGGGGCTCGAGCTGCTCGCCCGCGTCGCCGCGCGCACGCCCGGCCGGCTGCGCGACGCCGCCGGGCGGCCGAACTTCAATTTGAAGTTGTACTTGCTCGGCAAGGACGGCGAGTACGCGGGCGTCTCGATCTGGAGTAGCGCGAAGTTCGCCATTACCGACCAGCGCGGCACGCGTCACGAACCGTGCGCGGCCCTGTACCAAGGCGCGCCGGAAGACGACTGAGCGCTGCTCCGCACCCGGCTAACCCCCCATTGTGCGTTTATTTGGGGTGGGCAGATCACGCGTTCGTAAAAGCTTTTACTTGGGAATTGCCCGCACTAAGACTAGGCTGTACTAGAGTTGGCGGCTGGATCTCGCCCCGAGCGCTGGGTTCAGCCCGCGCGTCGCGCGACGTTCTCAATCTCCAGCCAGCCGCTGGCGAGTCCTTTTTTTTCGGAGCGATTTCATGCACCAGACCAGATTCGGCGGGGCGTTGACGTTCGCTTTGGTGACGGGGCTTTGCCTGGCAACTGGCGGCGGCGCAATGCGCGCGGCCGAAAC
>DATCFX010001260.1:0-9463 GCA_036509275.1 Pirellulales bacterium
CCTCCGCAGCGAGCCGATCGTGGCCGCAGTCATCCGGGCCAACGAACAGCAGCAGTTGTCGCACAAAAAGCTGGCCGGCATCACCAAGGTCTGGCTGCTGGGACCTTTCGACGATGGCCAGCAGGGTTTCGGCCGGGTGCATCCGCCCGAGCAGGGCGCGGTCGATCTGGCCCAAACCTATCCGGACCAGGCGGCCAAGCGCACCTGGCAGTTGGCCAAGACCAAACGCAAGTTCGAATTGACCGAACTGCTGGGGCCGCTGGAGCACGCCTCGTGCTACGCGTACTTCCGGTTGGAGAGCAACGCCACGAATCTGGCCGAACTGCTCGTCGGCTCCGACGACGGTGTCAAAATCTGGCAAAACGGACGGCTGGTCTGGACCAACGACATCACCCGCGCGGCCTTGCCGCTGCAAGACGTCGTGCCGCTGACCCTCCAGCCGGGCAGCAACGACATCCTGGTGCGCGTCCGCAACGTCACCGGCGACAGCGGGCTGTATCTCAACTATCGGGCACTAGGCAGCGTGGCCGTCGAGCTGCCGGAAAAAGTCGACACGGCCAGCCTGGCCGAGCGGCTGGCGTCGGCGGGCAAGTCCGGCGGAACCGTCAGCGCCGCGTTCTTGCACGTCGATTGGAATCGGGCCGCAGCCGAAGGCAATCCCCAGCAAGGCCGCCGGTTGTTCGAAGCCATCGGCTGCGCCAAGTGCCACGCCACGACGGCCACCACCGCCGGCAGCGGAGGCCCCAGCCTGGCGGAAGCCGGCCGGAGATTCACCGTCTCGCACCTGGTCGAGTCGATCCTGATGCCCAGCAAGCAGATTTCGCCCGTCTTCCGGGCCACGCAAGTCGTGCTCGACGACGGGCGGCAGTTCACCGGCCTGGTTGTGGGCGAAACGTCCGAAAAGCTCGAACTACTCATGAGCGACACCAAGCGCGTGCAGTTGGCCAAGCGCGACATCGAGCATCGCGAGCTCGTCAATCAGTCGCCCATGCCGCACGGCGTCGTCAAGACACCCGACGAACTCCGCGACCTGCTCGCCTTCCTGATGCGTGCGACATAGCCGAGCCCCCGAATCGTCCAAAGGAGCAGGCTCACTCCGTGAGCCGTCGCGCGCCAACGAACGACTGGCGAAGCGCGAGGTTTTTCCCGCTGCGGTCATCGGGCCCGGCTCCACGCGGGTCAACGTTTTGATCGAGGAGCTTTTGCTGGCGTGGCTCGAACCGGCAGCGGTCAGGTTCGGGTTTTTGGCGCAAGCGGCGCGTGCGGCGCCAAATAATTGACAGTCGCCGATGGGGGTCATAGGATCTGCGGCATTGGAAAGCGCCCCGATTGGAGAAAAAAAGATGTCGCACAGCTTCAAGACCTTTGGGCAGACTTTGTTTGTCATCGCCTGCGTCGTTGCCGGGCCGGCCCTCGCTGCCGACCGGCCAGCCGGATTGGATCAGCTTGGCAAGCCCGCATTGAAGTCGGCCGGGGCGCTCGCCTTCGGTCCCGAAGGAGTGCTGTTCGTCGGCGATCCACGTGGCGCCGCGCTGTTTGCGATCGGCGTCGAGCCGGCCGGCCCGGCGAGCAGTTCCGAGACTGTGCGGTTCGAGGGGGTCAATGTGCAGTTGGCGTCACTGGTGGGCGTCAAGCCGGACGAGTTGCTGATCAACGACGTGGCGGTGCAGCCCGATTCGACCGTGATCTATCTGAGTGCGTCGCGCGGGCGCGGCCCGGACGCCGAGCCGGTGCTGGCCAGGATTTCCGCCGCCGGCAAGCTGACTTTGTTGGCGCTGGACAAGGTCCCCTTTGCCCGACTGGACCTGAACAACGCGCCGGGGCCGGAGCAGGTCGACAGGCGCGGCAATTCGCTGCGGCAGGAATCGATTACCGATCTGCAATACGTCGACGGCCGGGTGTTCGTGGCCGGCTTGTCGAACGAAGAATTTGCCTCGAAATTGCGGGCCATTCCATTTCCGTTCACCGGTGCGGACGGCGGCGCGGGCATCGAGATCTATCATGGGGCGCACGGCCGCTTCGAGACCCGCGCGCCGGTGCGAACCTTCGTTCCGTTTAATGTCCGCGGCGAGCCCCACCTGCTGGCGGCGTACACCTGCACCCCGCTGGTGACGTTCCCCGTCGCACAACTCAAGGCCGGCTCGAAACTTCGCGGCAAGACGGTGGCCGAGTTGGGAAATCATAACCGCCCGCTGGACATCATCGCCTACGAGAAGGACGGGCGCACGTTCCTGCTGCTGGCCAACAGCGCGCGCGGCGTGATGAAGATTGCGACCGATGATCTCGACGAGCAGCCGAGCATTTCGCAGCCCGTGAAGGGGACCGCCGGGCTGAAGTACGACACGATCGAGGCGTTGCAGGGGGTCGAGCATCTCGACAAGCTGGGCAGCGCGCACGCCGTGCTGCTGGTGCGTAATGACGCCCAGGGTTTGAACCTCGAGACCATCTCGCTGCCGTAAGTGGAACGTCGTCACGTCGGTCGCCAGAGTCACCGCGCGCGCCGCGGGGAGCACTTCAACTCCCCGCGGGCCGGCGGATTTGGCGATGCTCATCATCGAGGACGAACAGTGCGTAGGCTTCTCGCCGGCCGTGCCCTGAGCCTGCTGAGCGCCTGTTGCGCCGTCTCGGCTTGTGGCTGGCTGCTGGCCGCTGAGCCGACGAAAGCGGCGCCGATGATCGCCGCGCCGACGGACGCGGCGCCGAGCATTCAGGAAGTCGCCGATGCCGACGGGCAGATCATCGCGATCGAAGCGCGTTCGCTGCCGGCGGACGGCTTAATGCGGCTGAACCAGCGGCCCGATTCCCAGGCGGCGCTCGCGCGCGTGCTGAACGTCACGGTCGATGATCCGGCGGCCAGCCAGACGGCGATGGCCGGATCGTACACGGTGCGCCCAGGAGTTTTGCGATTCACGCCGCGGTATGCCTTTCGCGCGGGACAAGGCTATCGTGTCGTGCTGCACTGGTCCGAACTTGGGCCCGGTGCCGCCAGCGACGTGATCGATCGGTTCCGTGCGCCGGCGCAAGCAGGGGCGCCGCCGGCTGAGGTCACGGCTATTTTTCCCTCTGCCGCCAGCCTTCCCGAGAATCAATTGCGATTCTACCTGCACTTTTCCGCTCCCATGGCCCGCGGCGCTGCCTACGACCACGTGCGTCTGCTGGATCGTCGAGGGCGGCCCGTTGACCTGCCGTTTCTGGAGCTCGGCGAAGAACTGTGGGATCCGCGGCAACAGCGGCTGACGCTGCTGATCGACCCGGGCCGGATCAAACGCGGCGTGCAGCCGCGCGAGAGCGTGGGGCCCGTGTTGCGGTCGGGCGAGCAGTACACGCTGGTCGTGCAGGCGTCGTGGCTGGACGCGCAGAATCGTCCTTTGCGGCAAGCGCTGGCGAAACATTTTCGCGTCGGGCCGCCGATCGCGTCCGCCATCGATCCGGCACAATGGCAACTCCGCGTGCCGGCCGGGGGCTCGCGCGATCCGCTGGCGATTGATTTTCTGTGGCCGCTCGATCATGCGCTGCTCCAGCGGATGCTGGCCGTGCGCTCGGCTGCAGGCACGCCGATCGAGGGCGAAGTGCGGGTCTCGCACGAGGAGCGGCGCTGGGAACTGCGGCCGGCGCTCCCCTGGCCGCTCGGCAAGTTCGAAGTCGTCGTCGATCGTGCCCTGGAAGACCTGGCCGGTAACCGCATCGGCCGGCCCTTCGAAGTCGACCAGGTCGGGCCGATCACGCAGCAAATCCAGACCGGCGTGGTCCGCTTGGAATTCGAGATTCGCGCGCCGCGATGAGTTGCAAAAGGTCCCCGACGATCCACGCCTCTCGAGAGCTTGCCATGTACGACATGAACCACCTCAAGAAGCTGAAGAAGTTCGGCGAATTGGCTCCCGAGGCCTGGAAAGCCTTTGCGGCTTTCGACGAGGCTGCGATGGCCGACGGCGCCCTGCCGGCCAAAACGAAGGAACTGATCGCCATCGGGGTCGCCATGACCACGCAGTGCCCGTACTGCATCGAGATCCACACCAAACGCGCGAAAGCCGCCGGTTGCACCGAAGCCGAGCTTGCCGAGGCGATCATGGTCGCCGCCTGCCTGCGGGCCGGCGCCGCCGTCACGCACGGCACGCACTGCCTGGAATAACGGTCGACCGAAAAATCGTTTGCGTGTCGGAACCGCGCCGATCATGATGGCCCCCGACCGCGGATAGCCGCCGCACGGCAGCGTTCGCAGCGACTGCCGATTTTCAATGCCCGATGCTTGCTTCAGCTCAAGGGAGATTTGCCGCCATGCGACGCATTTTGTGCCTGCTTTCGATCCTGGCCCTGGGAGTCTTTGCCATGACGCGTGACGACGCTCCGGCCGCGGCAGCCGACCCGTCCAGCGGTTCGCTCCGGCACGTGGTGCTCTTCAAGTTCAAAGACGGGACTTCGCCCGACCAGGTCAAGCAAGTCGTGGACGCCTTTCGGGCGTTGCCGAAGAAGATCGATGCGATCCAGGACTTCGAATACGGCACGGACGTGAGCGTCGAGAATAAGGCGCAGGGTTTCACGCATTGTTTCCTGGTCACATTTCGCGACGAGAGCGGCCGCGACGCTTATCTGCCGCATCCGGCCCACAAAGAGTTTGGCACCCTTGTTCGGCCGCTGTTGGACAAGGTGCTGGTGTTTGATTATCACCCGCAGCATTGATCGCATCGTCGGCCGTCGCCCTGCCTGTCTGCCCGTCGCCGATGGCGTGATGGCTGCGCTAGCCGTGGGCCCGGCGAGCGGCGCGGGAGCGACATGGCACTGTCCGGCTCGCCCCCACGATTAAACAGGAACTCCCATGCACGCCCTTGCGATCGCCCGACTGTTGTTCATTGCCGCGCTGCTGGCCTGCGGCAGCAGCGCACTGGCCGCCGGCCGCTATGTCGCGGTTAGCTATCCGCCGTCGGACCAGCCCGGCGAGTTGGCAATGGGCGTGACCTACACGCTGTGGCTGCCGGACGGCGCGGCCAAACTCCGCGGGATCATTGTGCATCAGCATGGTTGCGGCACGGGAGCTTGCCAGGGCGGGGAGACAGCCGCCTACGATCTGCACTGGCAGGCGCTGGCTGCAAAATGGGAGTGCGCCCTGCTCGGCCCGTCGTATCAACAGCAGGAAAAGCAGAATTGCCGGCTGTGGTGCGACCCGCGCAACGGCTCCGACAAGCGGTTTCTGCAAGCGCTCGACGATCTGGCCGCGAAGTCGCAGCATCCCGAATTGAAGCGCGTGCCGTGGTGTTTGTGGGGGCATTCGGGCGGCGGCTTTTGGGCCAGCCTGATGCAGACACTGCATCCCGAGCGGATCGTGGCCATTTGGTTCCGCTCGGGCACCGCCTTCCAAACGTGGGAAAAAGGCGAGATCGACAA
Source organism: Pirellulales bacterium (assembly GCA_036509275.1). Lineage (GTDB taxonomy): Bacteria > Planctomycetota > Planctomycetia > Pirellulales > PNKZ01 > DATATB01. The sequence goes on from DATCFX010001260.1 coordinate 5,380, forward strand.
GCCGAAAATCTCGGCCGCCGTGTACCAGATTCCGATGATGTGCAATCCCGGCGCGAAAGAGCAGGACGCTAAGCGCCTCAGCGGGGCCTGGACCGGCGCGATCGCGATGTTCAAGGCCTACCGCGCCAAAGGGGCGCCGATTGGCGTCGCGCCCGACCCGCGTACGGGCCACGAATGCGGTGATTCGCGCTATCTAGCGATCCCGTTTTTCGATGCCTGCCTGGCCATGCGGCTGCCCGCACCCGAGAGCGCCGATCAATCGCTTCGCCCGGTGGACATGCGGCAAGCGTGGTTCGCGCCGCTGTTGGGCGACGAAGCGCAGCCAGCTGAGGCCTTGAGTGCCAGGCCGCGTGCCGACGGCGATTCGGCGGATGTCTGGTTGCCCAACGCGCGTGTCGCCCGAGCCTGGGTCGAATACGTCAAGACCGGCGAGGTGGGCGATACGACTCCGCCGCCTGCCCCGAGCCGCGTGCGGATCTCGGCCAAATCCGGCCAGGGCGTCGAAATCACTTGGGATGCCACGGCCGATCTGGAAAGCGGGATCCAAGCGTTCGTCATCCAGCGCGATGGCCAAGATCTGGCCCAGGTTCCCGAGAAGCCGATCGGAAAATTCGGCCGGCCGCTGTTTCAGAGCATGTCGTATCACGACACGCCGACGAAGCCGCTGCCCGTAATGCAGTTCGTCGATCCGACCGCCGATGGGACGCGGGACCATCAATACCGCGTCATCACGGTCAACGGCGTCGGGCTCCGTTCGAAACCGGCGCTGGCGGCCCCTTGAGCGCCGTTAAGAATCGTTCGATCCTAACCGCGCTGATCGTTGCAATCGTCATCGCGGGCCGACGCGGATAAGCGTGTGCTAAGCTTCGATCGGCACCGCCTTCCGGCCCTGCCGCTGCCGGGATCGACTGAAAAATAACTTCCGTTGTCTCCAGCCCCTCACCCCGCCCTCTCCCGCAGGGAGAGAAGGGTTGCGGAAAAGTTATTTTTCGGTTGCTCTCGGCCGGACCTTGCAGCGACTCTCTATTCAGCACCACAGGCACTGAGCATGTTCACCGCACTGATTGTCTCCAACATCGTGGAAACGCCCCGCTGGATCACGGAGCATGTCTCCTTCAAATCGCAGCGTCACGCCCAGCCGTTCCTGGATGGCACCGAGTTGGATGACTTGCCGGAAGGCAACATTCTGCAAGCGACCCCGATTTTTCCGCCCGACGGCCAAACGCTCGATCCTTTTTCGGCCAGCGTCACGGTTCCCTTCACGAGCCAATCGGAGGCCCAAGCCGTGGCCGTGGCCGAAGCGGTCCGCGCCAACCCGCCGGCAGAACTGAAGCGGCACGCGGTCGATCGCTCGACGCCGATCTACGTAGTGGATCCGAAAACCCGCTGCCCCCGAGCCGCCGGCCTGTAGTCGGATCTTCCGCTCCCGAAAAAGGCTCGGACACCGAGACCCGAAGCCGTGGGGCAGGCATCAGCCGGCCATCACCTGGGCGTAATTGGCCCGCACGTATTCGTCGGCGTCGTCCATCGTCTTGAACGTCTTGGCGTCGGCCATCGCCGTGGACCACTTGTCGCCGGTCCACACCTGGTAGGTTTCCGACAGCCTTTTTTGGATTCGACTGCTCGGACTGCCGTCTGAGCTGCGATCCGACGTGATGACGTACTGGTCGCCCTGGGCGCGTGACAAGATTCCCATGTGGCATGACCTCCCTGGCCGCAACGTTACGATCGAACGCAAAATAACTTCTCCGTAGCCGCCCTCTTCCCTCGCGGGAGAGGGCCGGGTGAGGGGCGGGAGAAACGGAAGTTATTTTGCGTTCGATCCTTAGTCCTTGACGTCGCGATCCAGCCAGCGGCGGAGCCTGCCGTAAAAGTGCGACGTACTTTCGCCTGCCTCGCGTTTGCACTCGCCAAACCGGCTCAAGCGGCTCCGGAGCTCGGCCTGTCCGCTGGTTGATTTCTCCAACTGCAGGATGAACCCTTGCAAATGCGCCAATTTGCTCTCGATCTGTTCCTCGGGAGACAAGTTCCGCTGCCGATCCCAGAATTGCTGGACCTCGTCCAGGTTCTCCTGCTTCGATTTACAGGTCGGGTTCATGGTTTTCTCCTAGCTTGCTCTGGCCAGCCGCTCCTGACATCATAGCAGGCGCAGCCGGCAAGCGTTTGGAATCCTCTGCCGGGAAAAAGATCGAGCCTTCGCCGCATGAAATTCTTCCGCTATCGTCGCCCCTCGCTGAAGACCCTGCTTGGCGTCACCCGAGCCAAAAAACGGCTGAAAAAAGACCTCGGGATCACGGCCCTGCTCCGGCCGCTGCGTTGGTGGCCCAACCAAAAACGGCGGATCAAGCGCGAGATCGGCTACGAATCTCCCGGCGGCCGGCTGCTGCGCGACGGCTTGCCGAAGCCGACCGGCTGCCTGCTGGCCGCAGTCCTGTTGGGCACCGGGCTCTTGGGTCTGATTGCACTTGGTATCCCCCGGCTTTGAGGCCTCGGCACCGTGCTAGCTGCTCGGCAATGTGCCGACCGCGATCCCGATCACGTGCCCTGTTGCACGGCCGCTGCCGGCAAGTACAATACGACAAAATGTCGCACCAGCGGCCGCCCCGCTTGCTCGCGCTAATTGTCGGGGGGCGCACGTGGTTTCCATTGGTACTGGCCCGAGTTGCCTGCCTGTATGTCCATGCCAAACTGTCCATGCTGCCCGCTGGGCGATATTGCGCCCTCGCGCTGGCGTTGGTTTGAACTTCCGCTCGTCTTGATCTTCGTGCGGCCGTATCGCTGCGTCACCTGCCGGCGGCGTTTTTTCGCCGGCAATTAGTGAGGCCGCATAGGATCGACCGAAAAATAACTTCTCCGCAACTCCTCTCCCCTTGCGTGAGAGGGCAGGGTGAGGGGCCGGAAAAAAACGAAGCTATTTTTCGGCCGATCCTTATTCGTGCCGCAGGGCTTCGGTGGGCTGGATCCGCGTGCCGCGATAGGCGGGATAGGCCACGCCCAACAGCCCGACGCCCAGGGCCAGGGCCACGCCGGCGACAATGGCGGGCCAGGCAATCCGGCCTGCGATCAGCCCGCGGACCGTCGGCAGCAGGCTCAGCAATCGCGTGAGCACGATCGCGCCCAGCGTGCCGGCCAACGCCCCGACGAGCGTCATGGTCAGCGATTCCCACATCAAGATGCGGGCCACGCGCCGGGCCGGCCAGCCCAGTGCCCGCAGGATGCCGATCTCGCGCGTGCGCTCGAACACCGACATAAACATCGTATTCAGCACGCCGATGGCTCCGATCAGCAGGGCCACGGCCGAAGTGATCCACGACATGGTTTTGGCCAGCCGGATCTGAGTGATCGACTCGACATGGTCTTGGGCGCTGAGAGCCGTCAGCCCCAGCGGCCGGCCATGCGCATCTTTCAGGCCTTCGATGGCGGCGATCGTCCGTTCGACCTGGCCGCCGGCAAGCGGGCGAACCAGGTGTACGCTGAAGCCGGTGACCTGGCCGGGGCGGCCCATCAGCCGTTGCAGATCCCCCAGCGGGATGATGAGCGAGCCGTCGTCAAACACATTGCCGGCGTCGTAAATGCCGGCGATCCGGTAATCCTCCTCGTCGTACAAACGGATCGTGTCGCCTGGTTGCTTGTGAAGCTGCTGGGCCAGGATTTTTCCGAGCACCGCGACCCGCTCGTCGCCGGGCCGCAATGAACGACCATTAAAAATCGGCACTTCGGCGACCAGCGGCGAGTCGGGCGGCACGCCGCGCAGCGGAACGCTATACAGCTCGGCCTGCTCGAAGGTCACCACGTCCATCAGCGACGGCACGGCCCAACTCACGCCCGGCAGTTTCGCGATCCGCGGGGCCAAGTCCTCGTCCAGCGTGCTGCTCAGCCGCTCCTGGGCTCCGGCCCGCAGCACGACGATGTCGATGCCGGCCTGGCGATACATCTGGATGAACGAGTGCTCGAATCCGTTGGTGATGCCCAGGATGGCCACGACCGTGCCCACGGCGATGGCCATAGCCGTGGTGGTCAGAGCCGTGCGCAGCGGGCGGCGTAGCAGATTGCGCAGGACGAGCGCCAGAAACGTCATGGCCTT
>DATCFX010001261.1:0-2995 GCA_036509275.1 Pirellulales bacterium
AAGTTGATCAATGCCGCCGATCGGGCCCTCAAGCAGGCGAAAAACGCCGGGCGCAATCGGGTCGTGCCTTTTCGCACCGCTTAAGCGTCGGACGGCAGCCGCAAATCAGGAGGAAACCGTTTGGCCGTGGCTGTGCGAATCGCGCGGGTCGACACTTGGGCCATCAACTACCCGGTGACCGGCCGCTTCAAGTTCTTCGAGAACACGCAAGGGCGAGCCACCGGCCGACCGAGCATTGTCATCAAGCTCACGGCCGACAACGGCGCGATCGGCTGGGGCCAGAGCGTGCCTACGCCGCGCTGGAGCTACGAGACGCTGGAAAGCGTGCTGTCGACCATCGACCGCTACCTGGCGCCGGAACTGATCGGTCGCGAGCTCGGCGACCGGCCCGGGCTGTGGGCCGCCATGAATCGGGTCGTCGCCCCCGGCTTTTCGCTCGGGCAACCGATCTGCAAGGCCGGCGTCGAGCTGGCTCTGGCCGATCTGGAGGGGCGCATCGCGGGCCGCCCGGCAGTTGAAACCGCCGGCTATGCCGCGAGCGACCGCGTCGAACTGAGTTGGACCTTGAATCCAACGTCGATGGACGAACTGGAAAAGTCGGTGGCCGCGGCTCACGAGCGTGGTTACCGGCATTTCAATCTCAAGGTTTCTCCCGATCCCGCATTCGACCTCGAGCTTTGCCGCCGGCTGCGCCCACTGGCCGGCTCGGGCCATGTGTGGGTCGATGCCAACGGCGGCTACGACGAAGCGGCGGCCGTCGAGATTGCCCCGCGGCTGGCCGACCTGGGCATTGCGGCCTTCGAGCAGCCGCTGGCGGCCAATCGATTGGCCGGCTACCGGCGATTGAAGCGGCTGGCGGCACTGCCGATTCTGATGGACGAAGGCATTATCACGAGCGTCGAGCTGGAGGAGTTCGCCGAGCTGGGATTGCTCGATGGCGTGGCTGTGAAGGTAGCTCGCTCGGGCGGCCTGGCCGAGACCGGCCGGATCATCGACGTGCTCGAGCGCCACGGCCTGCTGTTTTATGCCAGCGGGCTGACCGATCCCGACTTGTCGCTGGCGGCTTCGCTGGCGATCTTCGCCGCGCGCGGGCTGGCCGTGCCCGCCGCGCTCAACGGCCCGCAGTATCTGACCACCAGCATCCTCCGCCAGCCGATCGAAGTGAACGCCGGCGTGGCCCTCGTGCCGCGGGGGCCCGGCCTGGGCGTCGAGGTCGACGAGCAAAAACTCCACGAGCACGAGCTGCTGCCGGAGTTTTATCGTTTGCGGTAACAAAGGAGCAGGCACACTCCGTGTGCCGTCGCTCGGTAGCGTACGATCGAGGTTGGAGAAAGCCTGCTCGCTTCGGTTACGGCACACGGAATGTGCCTACTACTTTGGCGGCGGCCACAGGGTTTTGTGCTGACGGAAGAGCTCGAGATGCGCCCGCATTTCAGCCAGCCGCTGCTCTCTTATTTTCCGAAATTCGGCCCGGGCTTGATCCATCGCGCGGACTTTCTTCGACCGTTTGACGTCGTCAGGCGCGTTTGTCGCGCGGGTGGGCTGCCGTTTGTCCACTGCGAGATCCAAATCGATCGCCTTTTGTTGCCATTGAATCGCGTCGTCGAACTGCCCGGCTTCGGCATAGGCAGAAGCCAGGGTACTGAGCAGGTCGGGCCGTTTCCAATCGGTCAGCTTGCAAGCTTCGGTGGCATAGCCCACGGCCTTCGAACCATCACGGTACTTTGCACTGGGGCACGAAATCAACAATTTGGCGAGTTTATCCCAGGCATTCCATCGCAGCTTCGGCACCAGTCGCGCGACTTCCTCGTAATCGGCAATGGCCTTATCGTAATCGCCTTTGGCAATCCAGACTTCGGCTCGGCCGATCAGCGCTGGCAGTTCAAAAAAGGTTCCCCGCGCCGGGCCCTCTTTGCGCAGGATCAGATCGTAATCAGCCAAGGCGCGGTCGTAATTCCCCTTCGCAAACCAAGTTTTTGCACGTTGCCGCAACGCCATGCCGCCGCGCTGTGGATCGAGCGCGAACATCGCCGTGTAATCGGCGATCGCCAAGTCATATTGGCCCAACTTGTCGTACAAGCCGGCGCGACTTAAGAGAATGGCCCGGGCGAACATCGCATGCTTGTCGACAACCGCATAAGCCGCGCTGTAGTTGCCGATCGCCTGCTGCAAATCCCCTTTTCGTTCGTACAGATTACCCAGTGCATAAAACGCCAGCACGCTTTGTGGGTCAAGCGCGATGGATTTGCGATAGTCGGCAATCGCCTTGTCGTCTTGCTGTGTCGCTTCCCAATAATTTGCCCGATGACGATAGGCCGCCGCATCTTCCGGTGCGAGCCGAATGGCTTCGTTGAAATCGGCCAAGGCGCGATCGAGGTTGTCGCGGGATAGCCAGGCATTTCCTCGCTGGTAGTGGCCGCGCGGATCGGCGGGGGCAAGCCGGATCGCTTGGGTGTAATCGGCAATGGCCTTCTTGTATTCGCGCTTAATATCCCACACATCGCCACGGTCGCACCGCATTTCGGCATTTTCCGGCTCAAGACGCACCGCCTGGTCGAGATCGGCCAAGGCTCCGTCGTAGTCTCGCTTGTAGTATCGGGCGACGCCGCGCCGCTGATAGGCAATCGGATCATTCGGGACTTTGCGGAGCGCCTCCGTGGTATCGGCGATGACCTGATCATTTTCAGTTTCGGCACCGTTTGCCGCCGCGCTGGAGGCGATGAGCGTGAACACAAGCACCGCCGCGCGGAATGACATCGCCGTCGGCTCCAAGCATCGAATAGACCGGAAGAATCGCCACCGTTTGACCGCGAAGCGCGATTATCATCCGCGCGTGAGCCGGATTCAAGCAGCTCAAAGATCGGGGTAGGGAGAGCCGATTGAGTTCGGCTCCCCCTCCCGCCAAACCGGACGGGCGGATTTCCCGCATCCGGCTTTCCAGTTGATGGTGTTACCTTCGAGAGGATTGAGCAGCCAAGGCGCGGGCGGTCCGCAA
>DATCFX010001262.1:0-1003 GCA_036509275.1 Pirellulales bacterium
CCAGCCAGCCATGCATCGTCAGCGGTCCGCCGGTGGGCGATTGACTTGGGCACTGGGCCTGTCAAGATAGGGAGAATACTGCAAGTTGCAGGAAAATCCGAGCTTTCCCGACGACGCCGCCACGATCGGTCGACGCGGCCGGCCGGTCTCAGCTTAGAGCGATTCTGTCAACATGCTCCAGCCCGCGGTCCCCAGCTTGCAAGCACTTCTTTTCCACTGCCTTCGCGTCGATCGGGCGATTGGGCCGATTCATTAGCATAGCATGTCAGCTCCGCGCGAGATTGTGATTACCGGCATCGGCGTGGTCAGCCCGCTGGGCATCGGCCTCGAGCCGTTCTGGGACGCGCTGCGCTGCGGTCGCAGCGGCGTCGGATTGATTGCGGGCCTGGACTCCAGCAGCCTGCCGGTGAAGCTGGCCGCCGAAATCCGGGATTTCGATCCTCTGCAATACGTCAAGCCGCGCAAAAGTCTCAAGGTCATGGCACGCGACACGCAGTTGGGGATGACCGTCGCGGCCATGGCGCGCGAGCACGCGCGTCTGGGCCCTGGCACGATCGACCCCGAGCGGTTCGGCGTGGTGTTTTCGGCCGATACGCTCAGCGCCGCGCCCGACGACAGCACCCAAGGTTACGTGCCCTGCATCTACGACGGCCAATTCCACATGGAGCATTGGGGCACGCGCGGCCTGGCCAATTCGTTTCCCTTGAGCATGCTCAAGCTGCTGCCCAACATGATCGCCTGCCATATCTCGATCGCTCACGATGCACGCGCCCATAACAACACGCTGTATATGGGGGACGCGTCGTCGCTGATGGCCTTGTCCGAAGCCGCGCAGGTGATCGCCCGGGGAGCGGCCGACGTGATGCTGGCCGGCGGGGCCAGCAGTCGCATGCAGCCGATGGATTGGGTACGCAGTTGTCTGCTGCACGAACTTTCGCACCGCTCGGACCAGCCCGAGCGGGCCTCGCGGCCTTTCGACCAGCAGCGCGACGGCCAGGTCCGG
>DATCFX010001263.1:0-4294 GCA_036509275.1 Pirellulales bacterium
CCTCTGGTCCCGGATTCCGCCCGCCGTGCAGTTGTCGAATGTCTTCAGGTCAGCAGTCGGACGGCAGATGCGGCGGACCTTGCACGGCGGCATCCAGATCCAGTGCGCTGTCGCTGTCTTTGGTTGATAAAGGCCGCGTGCTATGCGGCCCGTTCTGTGTCGTGACCCCCGTCTGCCGCTCAGGCGTCAGCGGCGTGATGTAGAGCCACGCCGCTGATGACCAGCGTGATCCCGGCCAGCTCTGAAGGCGTCGGCACCTGGCGCAGCATCAAAAACCCGATCACCACGGCGCTGGCCGGCAGCAGGGACAACAGCAGGGCGAAACTGGCGCGTGGCAGGCGTGCCATCGCGAGCTGGTCGCAGACATAGGGGATCACGGAGGACGAGATGCCCACGCCAATTCCCGCCGCCAGAAGCACGGGGGCGGAGAACGCCGGCAGCGCCGTACGCAGGCCGACCGGCAGATCGGCAACGGTCGCGATCAGCATCGCGCACCCCAGGCGATTGATGCCGGAAATACCCGCGCCGCCCGCCGAAATGCGATGCCCGAGCAAAATGTAGCCCATGAACAGGGCGCAATTCGCGAAGGCAAACAAATAGCCGAGCGGCTCACCGGCGATTCGCAGGTCCGTCAGGACGTGGACTCCGCTCACCGCGAGCACGAGAGCGAGCAGGTTACGGCGGGTTCGCACGCCGCAGGCGGCGATGCCGATCGGGCCGAGGAATTCGATCGCGCCAACGATCGCGAGTGGCAGGCGGGCAATGGCTTCATAGAACACCGTGTTCATGGCCGCGAGCACGAGGCCGAGCCCGGTGATAATCACCTGGTCGTGTCGCGGCAGCATACCGAACGCGCGCCAGGGCTTGCGCCAGGCGGCGAATACCAAACCGGCGCTGGCGATGCGCAGCCAGGCGACCCCAGGCGGCGCCAACCGTGCGAACAGCAGCACGGCGAAGGCCGGACCGAGATAGTGGAAGACGGCGCTGACGAGGAAGTAGGCGTGCGGCGGCACACGATCGGCGAGGGCGCTGTACCCGGGTGTGCTCGAGTTGGAGAGTCCGGAACGCATACGCCGACGGTATGAAGCTTGTCGGCATGTAGGAATGCTGGCATGAAGGTGTTAGACTAACTTTTCCTTCAATCTCACACAGGAAATGTTGCTTGCGCCTTCAAGCACGGGAATTGCTGCGCGATCTGCGCAATGCGGAACTGCTGGCCTTGCTGCGAGCCGACCCGCGGCTCGGAATGTCGGAACTGGCCCGGCGCGTGGGCATGTCGGCGCCCGCGGTGCGCGAGCGAGTGCTGCGCCTGGAGGAGGCCGGCATCATCCGAGGCTACAGGCTGGAACTGGACCCGACGGCGCTCGGATACCCAGTGTGTGCGTATGCGCGGGTTCGGCCGGCGCCGGGCCAGCTTTCCAAAGTCGCGGAATTGGCGCGCGCACTGCCGCAGGTCGTCGAGTGCCATCGGGTAACGGGCGAGGACTGCTTCGTGCTGCAGGTTTACCTGCCCTCGCTCGATCAGCTCGACGAAGTGCTGGACCGATTCCTCGCACACGGCCAGACCACGACCAGCATCGTGCAGAGCACGTTGGTGCCGCTACGGGATTTGCCGTTGTCGGGTAATGGCACCAACGGGTGAAAGCCAGCCTGATACACTATGGACAATTGTGTATCATTGGTCACCGCCGTTCTCCGGCAGCTCGTCGCCGGTGCGCGGCGGCTCCCCGCCGGAGCGAGCCATGAGCCGGTCGAACGCCGCCCAATCGGCACGGCCTCGGCGCTCGGCGAAGTAGCTGGCTGTACGTAAGGCCGCGACCTTCTCGGCCACCGCAGTCGCGACAAACTGGTTGAGGCTGGTCCCCTCAGAGGCCGCCAGCTTCTCCGCCTCGCTCTTGATAGAGACGGGCAGGCGGAGTGGGTAGGTCGAGGTCCTGGCAGTCATATCACTCTCCGGATTGCCTCTGCGGGCAGTAAAATATCTATGCCGAAGCGCTCGGCTGCCGGGCGGAAGTCGCGCCGGTTGAAGGTGGCAATCGCGACGGCACGCCCGTTCACAGCCGCCTCCAGCACCAGCTCGTCGCCGGGATCGCGCAACTGTGGACGCCACAGAAACCAGACATCGACTGGCTCAATCAGGTCCACCAAAGCATCGAGGAACACGGCGAGATCGGGCGGCCCGAAGCGGGCCGCCAGCATGTGCTCGGGCCGGCTGCACACGTCCTCATATTCCAGGCACAATGGGGCCGTGGCCGGCAGGGTGACGCGCCCGCTCCTGGCCGCCCGCAGCAGCGCGGCGGAAGCGCCGGCCGGGCTGCGCATCGCCGCGACGATCGTGTCTGTGTCCATCACCAGCCTCATTGGGCCAGAATATCACATCACAGGTGATGTGTCTTCGGTCTCTCGCTGGTTCAAGGTAGGTGTTTCATCCTGGCAAACGACCGTTTGCCGGAGTGACACACCCGCCGAGCCGGATTGGCGGCGGCGAGCTGGCCCTGTGGCGAGTGTTGTTCCGGAACTCAGGACATTCGCGTAGGCATCGGCCCCTGTTTCGGCTGGACGCGGAACCCGCCCGCGACCGGCCCGGCACCGCGGTCAATTAGCGCGTGATAATCCGGTCTATCGGTCGCGCCCCATCCGAATATTGACGGGCCGGAGGCCGCTCGCGAGCGCGGCCCCCTTTCGTTCTCGTGGCAGCGCTCGATGTCGTGGCACTGTCGGGTTCCTGTCGTGGTGAAGCGGGGAGGGCTCGCCCAAAATCCGGGCCGTCGATATGGAGTGCACACCGAGATGCAAGCGAAGCCGCCGATGACACCGGCAGAGGCCGGGTTCCTCGTGAAAGTCTACCGCGACGCCATGGAGTGGAGCCAGGAAACACTGGCCGAGCTTTCCGGGTTGACCGTCCGCACCATACAGCGCGTTGAAGCCGGGCAGCCTTCCAGCCTCGACACGCGGCGGGCTATCGCACGCGGATTCCAAATTCCCGACCTTGACGTATTCCATAAGCCGAACCCGTTCCCGACCCAGCAGGAGCTTGACCAGCAGAAGGCGGAATTCGACCGCAAATATCTGGTGCTCGACGCCAGCGTTGTGGACGGCCGTAAGATCACGGCGATGCTCAGCGATAAGCAGGGGCACGGCGCAATCGGTCCAGGCAGCACGGTCGAGCTACCCCATGCAGCGCAGGACGCATTCGCGGGCATTCTTGATTATGTGCGCGACTGCATGGATGTGGCCGATGTGGCATCGCGTCGAGAGATGCTTGGCTATGGCGACGAGGTTGATGTGATGATCGCGGAACTGCACGCAACCGGGTTTTGCGTCTGCATGGCCGTGCGCCAGACCAGTATTACCAACAAATCGTGGAAAGATCAGACACCGATGGATTTGGACGTGGCATACCTGATCGCCGCTCCCATCGATTCACCGCCGACTAGGATTGTGGTGCCGTGCAAGCTGGGTTCCATGGCGCTTTGAGGTCGCGGGCGGGGCCGGCGGGAGGGTCGCCCCTGCCCCAATTTATTCTTGATAACAGATTTAATCGAGACCGCACCGGGTCGCGCTGAATCAGGCGCACCAATTCCCGGGCTGATCAGGGCCGCCCGAGAAATCCCTTCACATGCGCCGCGACATCCGACGCCGCGTCAGCGACTGTGGTATGTTCGGGCGACACGTCTTGGGCAGCACGCAGACGCTGGATGTGCGTCGCAGTGTCCGCGCCGGCAGTCGGCAACTGGAGAGCGGCAGTGGCCAGGCTCTTCTGCAAGCTGTTTGGCGGCTTGGCGGCAGCGCGTGCCAACTGTCCCGGTGTCGGCGGGGCAGCCGGGGCGGTGATCGAGACCGGCCCGTCGTTGTCGGGGACCATATGCAGCGCTTCCAGCGCGTCAACCAGATCAGGTGCGGCGGCGTCGCGTGCCGTGAGCGGCGCGAAATCGAACAGCTTACGCAGGGTTGCAATGATGGAGGTGTGGTCGAAGGGCGTGATTCCAGGCGGACGGGGGCGGACGATGCTGCCGGGCGGCACGTAGGGCGAGATGATCACCGCGGGCACGCGGACACCGAAATAACCGAAATCGAAATCAGCCACGGCCGTGTCGTCTGGTGGGATAGCCGCCGGCGGCACCACGTGATCATAGCAGCCGCTATGTTCATCATAAGGGCACTTCGAACTATCGGGTCTGCGCCGTCGTATGACGCATTGAAGGGTTGAGTGCCGCGTTTTGGCCGGCTCGCCCCCGGGGAATTGGCGCCTTTTTGCCTCTGTCTTGTTTCTGAAGGGCTGATTTTCTGGTCG
>DATCFX010001264.1:0-3483 GCA_036509275.1 Pirellulales bacterium
GAGAGCGGCACGTGGACGCTGAGCATGTACGCCAGGTACACGGCCAGCGACACCAGCACGGTGACGACCTGGATGATGACGCCGTCGATAAAGGTGCGGACCGCCTGCACGTCGCCCGTGACGCGGTTGATGATCGACCCGCTTTCGTGCCGGTCGAAAAAGCGGAAGCTCAGGCGTTGGAGCTTGTCGTAGACGTCCGAGCGCAGTTGCACCACGATTTTCTGCGTCAGGCTGGCAACCGACACGGCCGCGCAATAACGAAGCCAATTTTGCGCCAGCGCCACGGCCACGATGCACGCGGCCACGAGCATGATCGTCGCCAGCGGAGACCAGGTCTGCGGCGGCGTCAGCCCCAGCGGCCAATGGGGCGCGGTGGAGCCCGCCTCGACCTGGTGCCGTAAGTAATCGATGCCCAGGCCAATCAGCCCCAAGCCGCCCAGCGACAGCAGCACCAGCACGGTCTGCTGTGCCAGCACCAGAATGCAGCCGGCCCGATAGCGCCAGCCGAGTGCCAACATGCGGCGCACCAGCGCAGCGTTGCTCGCAGTGGGCACCGATTCTTCGTCATTCCGCTGGCTGCCGGGAGTGCTCGCAACAATCAAAACGCCGAACCTCGATTGATCAGACTTGGACTTACGGGCCGTAAACCGGCAGCCCCCAAAGTCGGTCGCGTCGAGTGCAACCGCCGATGACGTGCGCCGACAAAGTGCGGTGGAAGTCTAGCAGCGACAAATTGTCACACAAAGCCCGATTCTTCCCAGCAGCGCCATGCGCGCAACTCGTGCTGGTGCGTCAAGTTCCAAAGGATTTTTGCGAGCATCGTCCCTGTGAACTCATTTTGAACAGAAGCTCGCGAAGAGCGCGACGACGAAGAGAAGGAAGTAAAAATGTCGACCCCTACCGCCAATCTTCCCTCGCTGCTCGTTCCTTCCTCTTTCCCCTTCTCTTTCTTCTTCGTTCCTCTTCTTCTTAGCGCTCTTCGCGACCTTCTGTTCAACTGCTTCGTATTTCTTTCTCTCCCTTGGCCGGTTGTGTTCAAAGGCCGGCCGGCGATTCACTTTTTGCCACTGTGTGCTTTGCGCGTTCGCGCGGCCTTCTTGCCGGCTTTGACGCGCGAGGCGTGAGACTGGCTCTTGCCGCCGATTTCTCCGCCCTTCTTGGCCGGTGCCTTGTTGGTCTTCTTGCCGCGGCCGGAGCCACTTTTCTTACGGGCCGCCGTTCTTCTTGTTCACCGCGGCCCACGCGCATCTTTCGGCGTTTTTGCCCCCCGATCGTCTTGCCACGCCCGCGCGCGGCGGGCAGATTGTCAACCGCGGGCCAGTGACGCATACTGAACCCTGTGCGCCACTTTCGGCCCGTTCCTCACACCGCCCACTAGCCAACCGCATGAGCCAGGGCACGCCGCTACCGGCCGAAGCTCCCAGCGCCGATTTGTCGGGCCGCCAACTGGGCGACTTCCGGCTGCTGCGGCTATTGGGGGCCGGCGCGATGGCCGAAGTTTATCTGGCCGTTCAGCAGTCACTGCGCCGCGAGGTTGCGGTGAAGGTGCTCAAGCCGCAACTCAGCTCCGATGCTACCTTCGTGGCTCGCTTTCAGAACGAAGCCGAATCCGCCGCTGCGCTGGTGCATGCCAACATCGTGCAGATCTTCGAAGTCGGCTTGCACGACGGCCTGCATTTCATCGCACAGGAATATGTCGCCGGCCAAAACCTCCGCGACCTGCTCGGCCGTCGCGGTCCGCTCGAGCCGCAACTGGCCGTGCTCATCATGCGGCAGGTGGCCTTGGCCTTGGAAAAAGCGGCCGGCCGCGGGATCGTCCACCGCGACATCAAGCCGGAAAACATCCTGCTCACCCGCGAGGGCGAGGTGAAAGTGGCGGACTTCGGCCTGGCACGGCTCAGCGGCGCCAACGAGCTGAACCTGACCCAAGTGGGCGTGACGATGGGCACGCCGCTGTACATGAGTCCCGAGCAGGTCGAAGGCCGCCGGGTCGATCCACGCAGCGATCTGTACTCTTTCGGCGTCACCTGCTACCAGATGCTGGCCGGCGAGCCGCCCTTCAAAGGCGACACCGCGCTGAGCGTCGCCATCCAGCATTTGCAGAATCCACCCCGCCGGCTCGAAGAACTCCGCCCCGAACTGCCGCCCGGCCTGTGCCGCATCGTCCACACGCTGCTGGCCAAAGATCCCCAACGGCGCTACCAGACTGCCCGCGACCTGCTGGCCGATCTCCGGGCTTTGGCCATTGTTCCGGCCGACGACGACTGGTGGCGGCAGTTGGAAATCGACGAACAGTTCGAGCCGGCTCCTGCCAGCCGCACGCACGCGACGCAGCAGTTGGCCACGCTGATGAAGACCGAGGCGCTGGCCATCGTCCGGCGCCGGCGGCGTCGCGGGCTGATCGCGGCGGCACTGGTGCTGGCCTTCGTGGTCGGCGGCGCCGGGGCGCGATTTCTGCGGCAGCCGTACCTGTTGGCCGATGCCCGCCCGCCGACTGTGCCGCGCGAGCAATCGGCAGAGGCCCAGTTTTTCTTTGCCCAACTGCAATCGACCGATCGCGATGCGTGGCTGAAGAGCGTGGCCGAGTATTTTCCGCAGGCCAGCTTCTACGTCGCCCGTTCGCGCCAGGAGTTGGCGCTCTACGACTTGCAGCAGAACCGGCTGCCCGACGCGCTCGAACGGTTCCGCGTCTTGGCCGCCACGCCTCTCTCGCAGCCCGAACTTCGCGGCCGGCGCGGGCCCACACCGGGCTCCGGCACCAGCACGCTGACAGCGCGCAACCTGCGGGCTTTCGGTCTGGCCGGCGAGAGCATCGTGCTGACGCTCGAGGGGCACCACGCGCAATCGGCCCGGCTGTTGGCCGAATTGGCCCCCTTGCGATCGGACCTCGATCCCCGGCTGGGCCGGTTGATGCTCTACCCCCTGGCCGCCAACCGCCGCGTGCTGGACGAGAAGCTGGCCAAGGAGTGGGACGACTGGACCCGGCGGCTGCCGCACGACGAACCCTCCGGCCCGATCGACGCCGGGCCGCCAGACATTGGGCCGCCTCGCACGCCTGGCATTGGCCCGGTTGACACCGGGCCGGGCGTCCGGTAGTAAAAGGGTTCGGCAGCAAGCAGATAGGGCCTGGCCTTAAAGTGCCTGGCAACCCTACATTCCTGCTGGCCCGCGATTGCCACAAGCGCCCCTATCGTCTAGTGGCCCAGGACGTCGGATTCTCAGTCCGAAAACCGGGGTTCGACTCCCCGTAGGGGTATTTCATAGTTTTCCGTAAGTAGTTCATCATGAATGACTTGCGGATGTTCGTCATTTCCTGCCGGGCACTAATTTCGCTGTCCGTAGCCTAGTGCCCCGTCAAATCTAGAAATTGGGGTTGACTCAAAGTTCGAGAATCGAGGAACCTTCCGTCCACAAGGAGGTTCCCATGAACAAGAAGTATATCGTGCGGTTGTCCGATGCGGAGCGTCGGGTTTGTGGCAAAGT
>DATCFX010001265.1:0-5025 GCA_036509275.1 Pirellulales bacterium
TCCCGACGGCTGGGACGAGATCTACGCCAGCCACACGTTTCACGAGGTGACGACGTACTATCCGATGCGGGCCATCATCTCGGGCCGGTACAAATACATTTTCAACGTCGCCCACCAGTTGCCGTATCCGTTTGCTTCGGATCTCTACGACTCGCCCACCTGGCAAGGCGTGCTGAAGCGCGGCGATAGCATGTACGGCCAGCGCTCCGTGCAGGCCTACATCCAGCGGCCCCGGCACGAGCTCTACGATCTCCAGTCCGATCCCGGCGAATTGAAAAACCTGGCCGCCGACCCCCAGCATGCCGACCTGCTCAAAAAGTTGCAGACCAAAGTCCGCGACTGGCAGACTCGCACAGGTGACCCCTGGGTCTCGAAATGGGTGTACGAGTGACGACTCGCCCAATCCTTCTCCTTCTCCCTCAGGGAGAAGGTGGCCTTTAGGCCGGATGAGGGTGGTCTCGCCGCTGGCTGAACGTTCACGCGCGCCAGCCGTTTGTGAAGGTTCACGCCGTGGTCGCGGCCCCTCATCCGTCGGCTGCGCCGCCACCTTCTCCCTGAGGGAGAAGGACTTCGAATGCCCGCCCCCCTTCACTTCACCGGCTTCTCGATTACCGTGGCGGAGTTGATCTTCACCGGCTGTTTCGGCCGGTCCTGGGCGGCGGTGGCGACGTTGCCGATGGCCTGCACGACGTCGAGGCTCTCTTGGTCAGCGGTGCGGCCGAAGGCCGTGTACTGCTTGTCGAGATGCGGCACGCGCTCGAGGCAGATGAAAAACTGCGAGCCGGCCGAGTTGGGATCGCTGGTCCGGGCCATCGACAATACGCCCGGCTCGTGCTTCGTGGCGTTGAACTCGGCAGCAATCGTGTAGCCGGGGCCACCGGTGCCGGTGCCCAGCGGGCAGCCGCCTTGGATCATGAAACTCTTGATGACGCGATGAAATGTCGTGCCGTCGTAGTAGCCGATCTTCGCCAAGGCCAGCATGTTCTCGCAGTGCCCGGGAGCCAAGTCCGGCAGTAAGTCGAGCCGGATCTTGCCGAGCGTCGTACCCAGTTCGATCTGATAAGCGTGCTTGTCGAAGTCCAAGGTCTCGCGAGCGGCGTCGACTTCTTTTTTACGGTTGGCGGCCACGGCTTCTGCTCCTGAAATAAGTCGTTGGGGTCGTCGGTCCAATCCAGATGGTAACCGCCGGCTCGCTTGACGGCGAGTTTCGGAAGCGGACAATCGGAGCCAAGCCGCCATTTTTGCAAAGAATGACCGCAGTCCCCTCTCTCCGCCTGACAGAATGGGAAAGGGACACTAATTCTCGCTGATCTTCACTAATTCCGATCAGTGCCGATTAGTGCCGATTAGTGTTCCTGCATTGAAATCCGTGGTCGCTCCTCGTCTTAATCTCGTCAGCTTTTCCGAGGAAAACCGTCCGTGGCTACTTTTGCCGTAATCCTGCCGGCGGCCGGCAAAAGCAGCCGCTTCAAGGACAAAAACTACAAAAAACCGTTCGCCCCGCTCGATAATCGGGCCGTCTGGCTGCACTCGGCCGAAAAATTCCTGCACCGCAAGGACGTCAAGCAACTGCTGGTCGTCATTTCGCCCGAAGATCGCGAGTACTTCGACTTCAAGTTCTCGTCCAACGTCACCATCCTGGACATCGAAGTCGTGACCGGCGGCAAGGAGCGGGCCGATTCGATCGAAAACGCCCTGGCCCGGGTCAAGGCCGACATTGATTTCGTGGCCGTCCACGACGCCGCCCGGCCCTGCATCGCCGACGAATGGATCACCCGCGTGTTCGACGCCGCCGAGCGCACGGGAGCGGCCATCCTGGGCATTCCGGTCGGCAGCACGCTGAAGCGCGTCGGCGCCGATCAAAAGATCGTCGAAACCCTGTCGCGCGAACACTTGTGGGAAGCCCAGACGCCGCAGGTCTTTCGCCGGCAGTTGCTGCTCGATGCCTACGCCCGGCGGCAAAACTTCGTCGCCACCGACGACGCCCAACTCGTCGAGAAGCTCGGCCAGCCGGTGTCGGTCGTCACCGGCTCGCCGATCAATCTCAAGATCACGACCTACGAAGATCTGCGGCTGGCCGAGCAGGCCCTGCGGGCGATGCCCAAGCCGAAGTTCAAAAACTCGGCGCATCCGTTTGCGGATGACGACATGTGGCGGTGAAATCAATGCGGAACGATGAATGCTGAATGATGAATGACGAAGAAGATAAAACAAGCGCGGCGAAGGCGGACGTGATCGACGAGCTGCGCTGGCGCGGACTGGTGCATCAGACGACGGACGATGCGGGGTTGCCTGGCTGGTTGAGCGCGGCGGGCCGCACGGTGTATGCCGGCTTCGATCCCACGGCAGATAGCCTGCACGTCGGCCACCTGGTGGCGCTGATGATCTTGCGCCGCTTTCAGCAGGCGGGGCACAAGCCCATCGCGCTGGTGGGCGGCGCCACCGGCATGATCGGCGATCCCAGCGGCAAGAGCGAAGAGCGAAACCTGCTGTCGCTCGAGGCGCTCGAGGCCAACGTGGCCGCCATGAGCCGGCAGATGCGGCGGTTCTTGGATTTCGGCAATGCGCCTAATGGCGCGTTGCTGGTGAACAACTTCGATTGGATGAGCCGCTTCAGTTATCTGGAATTCCTGCGAGATATTGGCAAGAATTTTCCGGTCAACGTGATGCTGGCCAAGGACTCCGTCAAAAGCCGGCTCGAACGTACCGACAGCGGGCTGAGCTTTACCGAGTTCAGCTATATGCTGTTGCAAGCGTACGACTTTGTACACCTCAACCGGCACTATGGCTGCCAGTTGCAGGTCGGCGGCAGCGACCAGTGGGGCAACATCACGGCCGGCATCGACCTGGGCCGCCGCATGCACGCGGTGCAGCTCTACGGCCTCACCTGCCCGCTGCTTACCAAAAGCGACGGCACGAAGATGGGCAAGACCGAATCGGGCGCCCTGTGGCTTTCGCCCGAGCGGACCAGTGCCTTTCAGTTTTACCAATACTGGATCAACGTGGACGATGCCGACGCCGGCAAGTGCCTGCGCTACTTTACCGATCTCGGCCGTGAAGAAATCCTGGCACTGGACGAAGTCCGTGGGCGTGATCCCGGCAAGCGCGACAGCCAGCGCCGGCTGGCCGAAGAGATTACGCGGCTGGTACACGGTCCCGAGGGGCTGGCCAAAGCCGGGCGGGCGACCGCCATCTTGTTCGGCGCGGAAATCGAAGCCTTGTCCGACAGCGAGTTGGGCGAAATCTTCGCCGACGTGCCCAGCCGGCAACTCGATCGGCAGATTTTGAGCGATGGCTCGCTCTCGATCGTCGACGCCCTGGCGGCGGCCGGGCTGGCAGCCAGCAAGGGCGAAGCCCGGCGGCTGGTCACGCAGGGGGGCGTGTATCTGAACAATCGGCGCGAAAGCGATGCCGCCCGGGCTCTGGCCGCGGCCGATCTGGCCAGCGAGACCATGCTGGTGCTGCGAACCGGGAAGAAGAAGTACGCCTTGCTGCGATTCGCCTGACCAGGGAACCGGTGGAGTCGCTAAGAACCGAACGAAACGGTGGCGGGGCTTATTTTTGTTGCCGCCGAGCCCGGCGCTTCGGGCCACCGCTTACCAGGGCCCCGCCGCGTGCCTATAATCGGGCGCCCGGACCATTGTCCGGGGACACGTGCGTCGTGCGCGTGGATGCGACTGCCTGGAGAAGCGTGCTCATGACAAGCGAATATGCCCATCCCGAAGTGCTGGTTCCGACCGATTGGGTCGCCGCGCATGCGGGCGATCCCCACGTGCGCATCGTAGAATCCGACGAAGACGTGCTGCTGTATGACCAGGGACACGTGCCGGGGGCCGTGCGCATCGATTGGCACTTGGACTTGCAGCACGCGGTAATCCGCGATTACGTCGATCAGACGGCCTTCGAAACGCTCTGCAAGTCCAAAGGCATTGCCCGCGATACGACCGTCGTCTTCTATGGCGATAAGAACAACTGGTGGGCCTGCTACGCGTTTTGGGCTTTCAAGCTCTACGGCCACCCGCGCTGCCTGATTATGAACGGCGGCCGCAAGCGCTGGGATCTTGACGGCCGCTCCTGGCAGCGGGCGCCCGAGCCGCAATACCCACCCACCGACTACCGGGCCCAGCCGCCCGATCCTGCAATCCGTGCGTTTCGCGATGAAGTCTTGCAGCATCAGCAACGCGGCGGCCGCCTGATCGATGTCCGTTCGCCCAGCGAATATACGGGCGAAACTTTGCACATGCCCGACTATCCACAAGAAGGCGCGCTGCGCGGCGGGCATATCCCAGGCGCGGCCAGCGTCCCCTGGTCGCGCGCCGTGCAGGAAGACGGTACGTTCAAGCCGCGCGATCAGCTCGCAGACATTTATCTCAAGGATTGCCGGCTCGAGGCCCGCGACAAGGTGATCGCGTATTGCCGCATCGGCGAGCGCTCGAGCCATACCTGGTTCGTGCTGCAATACCTGCTCGGCTTTCAGAGCGTGAAGAACTACGATGGTTCGTGGACCGAATGGGGCAACCTGGTCGGCGCCCCGATCGCCAAGGGACCGCAGCCCGGCTGAGATATCGTGACCGATCCCACTTCCCCGCTGGCCTCGCGGCTGGCCGAGATCATTGACGAATTCCGCGATGCGGAGCCGCGCGAGCGGCTCGAGCTGCTGCTGGAAATGGCGAACAGCTTGCCGCCGCTGGCGCCCGAATTGGCGGCCCAGCGCGACGCCGGCCTGCACCGCGTACACGAATGCCAGACGCCGGTCTTCTTGTGGGTCGGCGTCTCCGAGGGCCGCGTCGCGATCCAGGCCGACGTCGCCCCCGAGTCGCCGACGGTCAAGGGCTTCGTCGCGCTGCTGGCCGAGGCCTTCGGCGGGGCTATGCCCGAGCAGGTGCTGGCCACGCCGGCGGATCTCATCCAGCAGTTAGGCCTGACCGCAGCCCTGGGCATGACCCGCATGCGCGGCTTGCACGCCATCTTGTACCGCGTGCGCGAAGAAGTGCGCAAGGCGGCCGGGAAAGGATCGGCCGAAAA
>DATCFX010001266.1:0-5411 GCA_036509275.1 Pirellulales bacterium
ATGTGGAAGCCTGGCGCGACGCCATGTTGCTCTCCTGCGGCACGCTGGACGAACGCCTGGGCGGACCGCCCGCGCGGCTGGCGGACGAGAATCACCGCCGCACGATTTACGTACGAATCAGCCGTGCCGAGGTCGAGCCGATGTTGCGGCTGTTTGATTTTCCGGATCCCTCGAGCCACAGCCCCGACCGGCCGGCGACCACCACCGCCTTGCAACAGCTTTTCGTGCTCAATGGCCCGTTGCTCGCCGGGCAGGCGACGGCGCTCGTCAAGGGCATGACGGCCGCTGGCCCGGCGACGACGGAAGAAGAAGTGCGCTGGATTTATCGGCAGCTCTTTGCCCGTTCGCCCACCGCGCAAGAGATCCGGCTAGGGGTCGAATTCCTGTCCACCGGTACCTCGGGCAGCAAAGCCGACCGCGGACTGCAACAGCAATATGCCCAGACCCTGTTGGGAAGCAATGAATTCCTGTTCATCGATTGAGCACGAGGTCGAAGTCATGCAGCCTGACGTTTTCCATCCCGTTTCGCGGCGCCAGATGATCCAGCGTTTGGGTGGCGGTCTGGGCGCGATCGGCATGTGGCCTTTGCTCTCGGCCGCTGCCGACGCGTCAGCCCGAAAGCCGCATTTTGCGGCCAAGGCGAAACGGGTCATCCACTTATTCATGAACGGTGGCCCGTTCCAGGCCGACTTCTTCGATCCCAAGCCGCTGCTGGCAAAATATCAGGGCCAGCGGCCCCAAGAAGTCGCGCTGCGCACGGAACGGGCCACGGCCGGGCTGCTGGCCTCGCCGTTTCGGTTTGCCCCGTGCGGCGCGAGCGGCGTGCCGGTTTCCGAACTGTTGCCCAACCTCGCCCGGTGCATCGATGACATTTGCGTGTTGCGGTCACTCTACACTGACAACCCGAACCATGGGCCGGCACTCTACCTGATGAACAATGGCACGATAACGCCTAAGCGGCCCAGTATGGGCGCGTGGTTCTTGTACGGGCTGGGCAGCGATAATGCGAACCTGCCGGGATACGTCGTGCTGTGCCCGGGCCGGCCGGTGCGGTTTGCCGAGCTGTGGTCGAGCGCGTTCCTGCCGGCCGAGTTCCAGGGAACCTACGTCAACCATTCCAGTCGCGATCCGGGGAAGATGATCCCCTTTTTACGCAATGCCAACTACGCTCCCGATGTCCAGCGCCGCCAGCTCGACCTGATGCAGGCCTTGAACCACCAGCACCTGGCCGAGCGCGGGCCCGACGCCATGCTCGAGGGCCGGATCAAGGCGCTCGAAACCGCGTTCTCCATGCAAACGGAAGCCGACGAGGCGTTCGATGTCCGGCGCGAGCCGGCGTCGATCAGGGCCGAGTATGGCAGCGGCCACTTCGCCGACGCCTGCCTGCTGGCCCGGCGGCTGGCCGAGCGGGGCGTGCGCTTCACGCAGATTTATTACGGCAACGGCCAGCCCTGGGACACACACCAAAACCATCATCAGCGCGTCCGTGAGCTGGCCCGCGACATCGACCAGCCAATCGCCGCGCTGCTCACGGACCTGAAACGCCGCGGCCTGCTCGACGAGACGCTCGTGGTCTGGGGAGGCGAATTCGGCCGGACGCCCACCTCAGAAAACGGCGACGGCCGCGACCACAACCATTATGGATTCACGATGTGGATGGCTGGCGGCGGAATCCGCGGCGGCATGACGCTGGGAGAAACCGACGATTTTGGTTTCCGGGCCATCCACGATAAGGTGCATGTCCACGACCTGCACGCCACGATTCTGCATCTGCTAGGGCTCAATCACGAAAAACTGACGTATCGCTATTCGGGGCGCGATTTCCGCCTGACCGACGTGCAGGGAAACGTGTTGAAACAAATCATCGCTTGAGCCCATGTCCGAGAGAAACCGCATGATCGACGACATCCCCCGCAGCCGCGTCGAAGAACACTACGAGCGGGCTCGCCGCTCGCTGGCCGGCGGAGTTTCTTCCTCGACCCGGCTCAACCGTGCGTTGGGCCACCCGATGTATTTCGCCCGGGCCGAAGGCTGCCGTGTCTGGGATCTCGACAATCGCCCATATTACGATCTTTGTTGCAGCCACGGCGCCACACTACTGGGCCACGGCGATCCGCGGGTAAAGGTCGCCGTCGAGCGGGCCTTGTCCACCGGCGCGGCTTGTTCCTACGAGGACGAGTCGCAGGCCGAGTTGGCCGAACTGCTCTGCCAAACGATTCCCTGTTACGAGCGCGTGCGCTTCACCAGCTCGGGCACTGAAGCCACGATGCACACCATCCGTCTGGCCCGAGCTTTCACCGGGCGCTCGAAGCTGTTAAAGGTCGAAGGCAATTTCCACGGCTACCATGACCAGGTGATGTTCTCGATCGGCACGCCGGCCGACGCCTTGGGCCCTGAGACTTCGCCGGCCGCCTGGCCGGGCTCGACGGGCATCGCGCCGGGCCTGGCCGAGCAATTGATCCTGGTGCCCTATAACCGGCCTGATCTGCTGGCCGAGGCGATTCAACACCACGCCCACGAGCTGGCCGCCGTGATCTGCGAGCCGGTGTACTACAATGCCGGCTGCATCGTGCCCTCGGCCGAGTTCCTGCACGTGATGCGCGACCAGACGCGGCGCCATGGAGTTGTGCTCGTGTTCGACGAGGTATTGTCGGCCTTCCGTATGGGCCCCGGCGGTGCGCAGGAATATCTGGGGGTGACGCCCGATTTGTGTACGGTGGGCAAGGCCGTGGGCGGCGGCTATCCGCTGAGCGTGTTCGGCGGCCGGGCCGAGATCATGGGGCATTTGATGCCCGAGGGCGACTGCCAGCACAGCGGGACGTACAACGCGCATCCGATCTGCGTGGCCGCGGCCCTGGCCGCGGTGCGTGCGTATCGCGAGTCCGGCTTTTACGAGCACATCGGCGTCCTCGCCGCACGCTTGTCTGACGGCCTGAACCGGATCTTCCGCGATCGCGGCGTCGCTGGCCGTGTGCAGGGGCTCGGAGCGCGGTTCGGTGTCTATTTCGGCATCGACGGGCAGCCGCGCAGTTATCGCCACGTGGTTGGCCACGATCGCCAGTTGATGTTGAAGTTCATTGCCGCGGCGATCGACCAGGGCGTTTATTTCCACGATTACGGTGGCGGCGCCTGCCATCACGGTTTCTGCTCGGCCATGACGCTCGACGAGGTCGACGAGGTGCTCGACCGGCTGGACCAGGCCGTGACAAGGCTCGCCCGCTGAAGTGCCCCCATGCAAAGAAACATGCGCATCGGCATCGCCCAGCTTTCGCAAGAGACGAACACCTTCAACCCCCGGCCGACCACGCGCCGCGATTTCGAAGAGTTTGGCCTGGTGCGCGGGCCGGCGATCATCGACACGCTGGCCCGCACCAATGAGCTTGGCGGTTTCATCTCGTCGCTCAACCGCTGGCCCGAAAGGCCTGAAATCGTGGGGCTGGTGCGATTGATGGCCTGGCCGGGCGGGTTGGCCACGCGCGACACGTTCGACTGGGTTTGCGATGAGCTGACCAGCAGCTTGCGCGAGGCTGGCCCGCTCGATGGTCTGCTCATCTCTTTGCACGGAGCGCTGGTTGCCCAGGACCATCCGGACGTCGAGGGCGACGTGCTGGCGGCCATCCGCGAGGTGATCGGGGCCGAAACGCCGCTCGTGGCCACGCTCGACTTACACGCCAATCTTACTTGGAAGATGGCGAGCCAGGCCGACGTGCTGGTGACGTTTCATACCGCCCCACACGTCGACATTGTCGAAACGGGCATGCGCGCCGCGGCCCTGCTTCGCAGGATGCTCGTCGAAGGCATCCGGCCTGCCATGGCCCTGGCGAAGATTCCGATGGTCCCGCCGGTCGAGGCGGCCAACACGCAAGATCGGGCCAGCGTAAGCTACGCGCTGCGCGAGCGGCTGCAAGCGCTGGAGTCTCGGCCTGAAATCCTCTCCGCGGGACTGACCACCGTACAGCCCTGGCTCGACGTGCCCGATTTGGGAAGCGCCGTGCTCGTGACCACCGCGGGGGACGCAGCCTTGGCGGCCGAAGAGTGTCGCCTGCTGGCGCAAGAGGTGTGGAATCGACGGCGCGATTATATGCCTCGCCTTGTGAGCCTGTCTGACGCCGTGCGCGAGGCCCGCGGGATCGATGGTCTGGTCGTGCTGAGCGACCCGGCCGACGCCACCACCTCGGGCGCGCCAGGCGACTCCACATGGCTGCTGCGCGAGCTGCTGAAATACGACTGGCCGCGGGGCGCGGTCCTGACGATGGTTGCTCCTGAAGTGGTCGAACAGGCCGCCGCCTGCGTGGGCGGCACGATCGCGACGACGATCGGCGGCCGGCTCGATCGTCGCTTCTCTTCGCCGCTCGAGATCACGTCCACGGTCGAGCGGGCATTCCCGGCCCGTTTTGTGCTCTCGGGCCACCTGGGCGAAAACCTGGCGATCGACATGGGGCCGTCCGTCGTGCTGCGGGTGGGCGACACGCGGATCGTGGTCACGTCCCGTAGCGGGCCGCATTTCGCTCCGGCTTTGTTTCAGGCTGCCGGCATCGATCCCTTTGCGCTCCATGTGCTCGTGGCCAAAAGCCCCTGCGGCTTCCGCGCGGCATATACTGGCCGCGCCGCGCGGATCATTTCCGTGATGGCCCCGGGCTGCGCGCCCCCCGACTTTTGGAATTACGAGTACCACAACATTCCACGTCCGTTGTGGCCCTGGGATGAAACACACGCGTGGCACGCAGAAACGCGAGTCAAAACAGGCCACGGATCGTAGAGAACGAAGATCGACGAAGGTCTGGCCTATTTGTCGGCCGTCGAGCTGGCATTTGCGATGCGGGCTGGAATCTCTCGCAGGTCGAGTTCGTGCAAGACCTGCTGGATTGCGTCGACCGATTAAAACCGGCCTTACACGCCTGTTGCATGTTGCGGACCGATGAAGCGGAACGGGCCGCCCGCAAGATCGAAGTGGGTGGGACGCGCGGCGCGGTGCTGGGCCCGCTTGGCCACGTGCCGGTGGCGATCAAAAATGTGCTGACGATGAAGAACTCGCCTTTGACCTTCGGCACGAAGGTATATGAGCGGCATGTCGGCACGGAGGATGCGCCGATTGCAGAACGGCTGCGGGAGGCCGGCGCGATGAGCATCGGCCGCACGCACGTGCCCGAGGAATGGTTGGCTTGCCGTCCTATTGTTGGGACGCATTCGTGTTATTGGACGACCGGCGGTAAACTGCTTCGATAAGATACCCCGCGCGTTGCCCATTCGGCGATGTGACCGAGGCGCGCAAACGATGCCGCCTTATGATCAATCTTGAGCAATTCAAAAAGGAATTTCTTGCCCGCAGCCAGCGCGGGAGTCTTCAACTTGCCCGCCCCGTCCCATTCGATCTTGCAGTTCGGCAGGGCTTTTTGCAGGGCGGCGACTTG
>DATCFX010001267.1:0-12485 GCA_036509275.1 Pirellulales bacterium
CCGGGCGTCGTCGGAAGTCGGGGCCGCAGTGAGCAGTGCCAGCGAACCGATCATGAACACGCGGGGCTTCGTCGACTTGAGCACTTGCGCTTTCCATTCTTCGGGCGGAAACTCCTCGATCGCCCGCCGCGCGGCGAACGCGGCCAAGGGATCGCTGTCGCCCAGGGCCGCGATCAAGAGTTCGGCAGGCACCGAATAGCCCCCGCGCACGATCGCCTCGCTGGCTGCCCGGCGCACGGCCGCCTCGGGATCGCTCAGCAGCCGAGCCAGCGGTTCGCCGGCTGTCTGGTCGGAATGAATGCCCAGCAAATAGGCCGCTTTGATTCGGACACCGGCCTGGGCGTCGGCCAGCAGATCGATGAGCATACTCGGCCGCGGCGTGGGCCCGTAGAGCTGGAGATAATCCAGGGCGCGGCAGCGATCGCTCGCGTCCAGCGCCGGATCGCTGGCCGCCTCCAGCAGCCGGGTGCTCCATTGCTCGCCCATCTGCTGTTGCAGCAGCGCCAGCCGCTGGCGGCCCCAGGCGCTGGCGGGTTGCGGTTGGCGCAACGCGCGCTCCAGCGGCGTGTTCATCGCCGGTGGCTGTGCCCGGCCCTGGTAGATCACGCGGTACACGCCCCCCTCGGTGTTGCGGCCGCCCAGGCAGAAGTACATGCCGCCTTCGGGGCCCACGGCCAGGTCCGTCACGTTCAACGGACTGCCCTGCAAGAACACCTCGGCGCGGCCGGTGTAGCCGGCGCCGTCGGGTTTGAGTTTGATGACCAGAATCCGACCCTGCGACCAGTCGCCGGCAAACATTGCCTCGCGGTATTCCGGCGGATAGGCATGATGGCTATAGACCTCGACGCCCGTGGGCGAGCCTCGGCCCGTATTGACGATCGGCTGGACGTTGTCCAGGTAATAGTCGGGCCAGACGGACCAGCCGCTGCGCCAGCCGAGTTCGCCGCCGGAGGGGATCAGCAGGGCCCGCGTCGGTCGATACCACGGCAGGCCGACGTCCCATTCCATGTCCGAGTCGTAGGTGAACAAGTCGCCACGCTGATTGAACGCCAGGTCGTAGGCGTTGCGCAGTCCGCCGGCAAAAATCTGCACCTCGCCGCCGTCGGGCGTCAGCCGCACGATCGTGCCGCCCGGCGCCTTGATGCCGGCCGCGGTGCCGCTGGAGTCTTCGTACTTCGGCTGCGGCAGGTCGCCCTCGTACGGCCGGCGATAGGGGCTCTGCGCACCGGCGGGCTTTTTCAGCCGCGTGTGATTGCCGACGATCGCGTAGATGTAGCCGTCGGGGCCCAGCGACAGGGCGTGCGGCCCGTGCTCGCCCATGCCCGGCTCGAACTCGACCACGGCTTTCACCTGGTCGGCGCGGCCATCGCGGTCGTCGTCGGTCAACCGATAAATGGCGGCGCCCTGCGGGCCCTGCGCCATGACGTAGACTTCGCCGTTGAGCGGCAGGATGCCCTGGCAATTGCTGACCTTGTCGCAATAGGTGGTGACCGTTTCGGGCACGCCGTCCTTGTTGCGATCGATGACCAGCAGCAGCGGCCCGCCTTCGCGCGAGAGCAGGATTTCGCCCCACTCGTTGAAGGCCATGGCGATCAGCGACCCGGTGGCCGCGGAGGTGAGCACGCGTTCGATGCGGAAGTCGCGGAGCAGGGTAAATCGTTTGGGCCGCGAGCCGTCGGCGCCGGTTACCTGGTCTTTCCACGGTTCGGCCGTGCCCAGATCGCCGAGGCTGCGCGCGGCCGCCCACATCGAGTCGTTGAAGTAGACCCGCTCCCAGCCGATGAACTGCTGGGTGCTGGTCTTCCAGGTCGCGTCGGTGGCGTAAGAGATTTCCGTGTGGCCGGCGTCCTTGACGGTGAGCGTGGCCACCAGCCCGGCCGTCGTGCCCGACGTGTTGTCCGCCTTGACGGCGACGACGTTGTGCCCGCGGCGCAGCAGTCGGCGGAGGTCGTACGCGTCCAGCATTTTCCAGTTGCGGCCGCCGCCCACGAAGCGGCCGTTGATGAACAACTCGTAGCGATCGTCGCAGGTGATGTTGAGCTGCGCGCTTTCGGGATTCGTGACCTCGAAGCCTTTGCGGAAGTAGCAAACCGGGGCGGGCGCGTGATCGCGGGTTTGGGCCGGCGACCAGATCCACTGCGCGTCGCCCGCCTCGACCGTGGTCTGTGCCCGGGCCAGGGCTCCCGGCACGCTGAAGATGACGGCCGCACTGGCGACAAGAACTGCGAACCGCGGCATTCTGCCGCCCGTGAGTCGGTCTTGCATGGCCTGAAAATCGCTTTGGCGTATGAGAAGGATGTCCGCTTGCCGCGCAAGCGGATCACAAACGGGCGGCAAGTTACCAATTTTCCCCGGTTTGGGGCAACAGAAGTCCGCGCCGGAATTGCTTGAAGGGGCGCGCAAGGAAAAACTCGAAAGATTGTTGCTTGAAACCGCGGAGGTTTTGGTTGCCTTGGATCGGGCCGATGGAACGATTCACGGTGTGCCGCGCGATTCGGTGATCGAGGTGCGAGCCCACGAACCAGGCCGGAAGCTCAGTCGGCAAGTGCAAGCGTGTCAGATATGGGAGCTAGCAGCCGGCGAAGTCCAAGTAGAGCCTGCGGTTATCGAGTGGTCGGGGCCTGGTCCGACTTGCGGCTGACCGCGGGCACGAGCGAGGCCTCGATCATCTGTTTCACCTGCTCGACGCTAGTTCCCTCGTAACACACCGCGTACTGGTGGTCCCGCGCCTTTTTCAGGTCGAATGCTCCGCCGGAAGTGGGCCGGCCAAAGAATTTGTGATTGCAGGCAATGATATCGAACCCATGCACGTTCGCCAGCGCCAGGATCGGAGTAGGGTCGATGACGTGCGTGCCCGTCACCTCGTACAGGTGATATTCCGCATACACTTCATTCGTGAACCAGGAGCCGTCGATCGCGCGGCCTTTGTAAAAATCGTTTTCCAAGTCCGGAGGGCCGATGTATGGGACATTCGGCCGGCAGACCAGATGACGCAGCGGATCCGCAAAGGGATACCTGGCTGAATAAACATGAACCTTGCCCAGCGGCCGATTTTCGACTTCGAAGCGATGCACGAACTGGTGGCGATGGGCCGTTTTCCACGGCAGGTATTCGAAGTCGCAGTCGAGAAAAAACACCTTGGTCCGCGCTTGGGACGCGACCAGGAGCTGCTCCAATTTGCTCGCGTTGTTTACGATTTGTCCCGGATGCCCGTTGCCCCAGGGTATCGACCAAAAAAGATCGAAATGGCCATCGCCGGCCAATTCAATTGCGGCGCAGTGAACCACGTTGCCGACCACCAAGGAGCCCTTGGGAATTCGCTGGCGCAGTTCGGCCGCCACCGCGCGAATCGCCGCAGCTTCGCCGTGCATGACGCGGTAGGTTCCGTACCAGACCAGCGCCTGATCGACCACGATGATCCCGATTGCCAATGTCAGCGCGTAGCGAACGCCGCGCAGCCAGCCCCGTTGGGCCGCGGCCCATTGCCACAGCGATTCCACCGTGCAGGCCAGAATGATCGAGGCCGGCACCAGGGGGTAAATAAAGTGCACGATCTCCACGATGACGCGCATCAGCGGCACGAACGTCAGCAGGAACCAAATCACCAGGAACAAGTCGATCTGGAGGCCGACGGCCGCGACATACAGGCACAACGTGAAACCCACGACGTGCGACGCGCTCAAGGTAGGAACGGGCACGGTCGCGAGAATCGGCTGACTGTGGTCGTTGGGACAAAGGCAGAGGGCCAGCACCACGGCTAGCCACAGCCAGGGAACGATGCCGGTTGTGCAGTACCGCCAGCCGTGGGCCTTCCAATCCGACCAGCAACGTGGCCTTTCGAAAACGACTTCACGGCCAGCGCGGCGAAGCGCCTCGCAGATCGCCAGCAGGATGAGCAAGGGTGGAAACAGCGGCAGAAACTGCCACGCCATCCACCAGCGCACAAACTGCAATTGCAACGATCCCCCCAGGCTGCCCAGCCGCGTTACCGGCAGCAGCGGAAGTTCGGGAAGAAACAGGAATTTGACGATTGCCGTCGGAAACACCGCGTGCAGGAAAAAGACTCCGGCCATGGCCATCAGCGGCGTGGGGCGCCGAGCGCGGCGCAGTTCCAGAAAGGCGATCAGCAGGCAACTGACGCCGCAAAACTCGCGGCACCACGGACCAATCAGCAATACCGCGGCCAAGGCGCAGACTTTGAACCAGCGGCCGCGCGGCGCCTCGACGATTTGCCAATACAGCAATAGCGCCAGGCAGATCAACAAGGGCACGACCACTTGTTGCCCGGCGATTACGAGCCATGAGGCACTCACCAGCGACGGAGCCCCCAACATCAGCACGACGGCCAGCAGGGCCGTGGCATCGTGCTTGGCAAACCGCCGGGCTACCAAAAAGAGACAGACCGCAAAGGCTCCGTACCCGCTGCCAGAAATGAGTAGTTGCCAAACAGTGGGTCCGGTAATTCGAGATGAATCTCGAGACAAACTACCGAACATCTGGTCCAACGGCCGGTATCCGCTGTCAACCCTTCCGAATGCGTCGCGGACGGTGAGTTTGAAATTCAGTATCGGGTCGGCCGCCCATTTTTCCCGGATAGCGGCCAACTGCTCGGCCGCCTCCGGCCAGGTTGTCACTGCCGGCCGAAGGGGGTTGATCAAATCCGGCGTGTCGTTCCACACGAAAAAGTCTGAGCTCCGGTACTGCATAAAGCCGCCGGTCACCAGGCCGAACAGCACCAACATTGCAAACGGCCGGTTCCGAAAGGCCCGCACGATCAGACGCTCATTCATAAGACTTGCGTCCCCAGGTAATTGACTGGCCAGCGTTCCGACCGTCGTCGGGCGGCTGCAAGCAACGCCCGCGGCCAATTCAACCGGCAATTAAGTTGCAAGCCCCAGACTGAAATCAAAATTCGGGCGACATCAGAATCTGCCAGCCGGCTTAGGTCAATGCCGGTCGCACGCACCCAGTCTGATAGGCAACGGGGCCAACGGGGCCACGCTGGCTTGAATTCGCTCGTCATCCATCAGCTCCCGGGCGGTCCTAGCGCCGCTACTCATCAGCCGGCGAACTCAGCGCCGGATGAGGGCCGAAAAATCGGGGCTGCTGCCGTAGCGGTGGGCCAACTCCGTGACTTTGGCCCGCTGCTTGGTCTGTTCGAACGAGGTGTCCGTGTCGAGCAATCCCATCTGGTACACCAGCCGGTCGGAATAGCCGGGCAGCAGCACTTGCCAACTGTAGGGCACCTGCCGCGGGGCCACGCGGTTCACGTGCCGCAAGGCGTTGGTGTTGCAATTGTTCGTGACGACGTTGTAGTACTCCGGCCGGTTGATGAGCGCGTTGGCCCGCTCCAGCACGTCGCGAAACATCACGCGCGCCTGCACCCGGCTGGTGCGCAGGCGATAAACGTACACGTCGTTCTTGCGGTAATTGGTGCGCATGCCGATCAGGTCGTGCTCGTCGCCGATGACGTAGATCAGCGGCCGCAGCGGCAGCCCGGCGCGCAGCGAGGGAAAGCGGTCGCGGCGGCGTTTGCGCATTTCGGCCGAAACGGCCACGTATTGCCGATCATCGAAGCCGAAGCTCAAAAACGTGTGCGCGCCGCCGGCAAACTCAGTGAACGGCACCATCACGAAGTCGACCGACGCCAGGCGTTCCAAATCGTACGTCCGATCGTAATACTGCGGCGTATAATCGTCGGCCGTGCGGTACACGCAGTTACGGACGTTATGGATCGTGACCCGGTCGGCGCCAAAGTCCGCAGACGCCAGCACCGCATGGTCGGGCGTCCAATCCCCGGCCTGGCTGGCACGCATGCTCCGGCAGCCGCCGGCCAGGCTCAATAGCCCAATTGCCAGCAATGCTGGCGCATGCCACGGGCCAACCGAGCGACCGGAGATCGGTGAGCCCGAAAACGGCATAGTGTTTGGCTAAGTTGACGAGAATAGATCGAACCGACGGCGATGCGCGCAGCCCTGCCCGCCAAGCGGGCATGTTCTTAGCCGAATCCGCCAGATCTTGGCAAGGTGTCTGAACGGCCATCCGGGCTGCCTTGGCGAGCAACGGCAAACCCGCACGCGTCGGCCAAAGCAATGCACTTATAAATGTTCGGCGTGCTCAGAGACGTTAGGCGCACCGCCCGTTTTCAGACTGCGTTTTTCAGGCGTTGGCAAGTTGGCGCCGCCGAACCAGGAGCTGCAAAACGGGTAATTGCAAGCGCGGTCAGCTGTCAGTGACAGCCCCGCCAGGGCCGCCGTTGCGGGCATCCGCGAGTTTGCCGAATGGACCGAGCACTTCGACTGTATGCTTGTGGGCCAGCAGGACCATTATGTCGAGCGCGAATTGCGTGCCGCGGTTCGATGCGTTAATGCACGGGATGAGCGCGTGTGCAGGACATTCTTTTCCATGTTCGACAATCGGGTCTGGAACTACGTCAATTCCATTCTGTCGAAGGTCGCCGACGCGTAGCACAGCGATGTAATAGCCTTTCGCCGATGGGCCGGCCGCCGCGGTCTGTTCTGGGGTCAGAAAGTCGGGATGACCCTCCGAACGCGCCCGAACGACCGACAGGCCGTCTGGATCGCTCTTTTTGTGCGGATCGAAAGCGTCCGGCGATAAATCCCGGCGACTCGGATCATAGCGGTTCGCCGATACCGGAACCCGACGATAAACGAATTCGTCGTCGCCGACGCCGCCTGACGCTTTATTGTCGGGCATTTGATTGCTGAATGCCCAGGTTCAGATTTCGATAGGCTGGCGCTTGACCAGATGGCAGTCGTCGAATTGTTGGTACTCGACCTTACCCTCGTCGTTGACGGCGAACTTTTCAAACCACCGACCACTACGGTGTTCAATGGACAAGCCGCCATTGGCGTCACGAGCAATCCGCGAGGGAACAGGAAGCTGAGACTCTCTCAATTTGCAGATGAGCCGACATGCTCGTGATAGGACAATTGGGGACGTCGCTTCAACATCGTCGTCCGGATCGGGATGGCCCCATTCGATGAGGAGATTGATCATTCTCTGCCAAGCCTCTGTCGTCGCGGCCGCAAGCACCGAGCTTGCCAGGCTGGCAGGCGGTTCAATGTCTGTGTGAGGATTCGTGGCGTACCTCGCAACTGCTTGCATCGAAACCCTCGATTCAACCGTTGACATCTTGGATCCCCCATGCAGCATTCGCTTGATCGGACATAAACTTCGTAAAGGAATGAACGATCGCGGCTCTCCCTAGATCTAGCCCGGCGATTAATTCGTCATCATTGGCAACGGCCCCCCGCGCGATAAGATTTAGGATGACCATCTCTCCGGCGTCCGACTGGCCTTCGCGGAGGTGCTGCCATCGGATATGGAGCCGTCCCTTTGTCGCCGGCAACGCGAAGTGCCATTCACCCGAGAAACTTTCGAGTCCATCCAGGTCAGCCGGCAATGCGGGGTCTCCAAGCAGGGTGCAGAAGTTCCATTCACTTGGCGCTTTCCACAAACCGCCCCTTGGAATTTGATTCTGGTAGACTACTTCCCATTGATTTAGCTTGATCGGCCCCAAGCCCTTCTCAATCAAAAATTCCCGGAAGGCGACGAGCCTCTGCTCGAATCCGCGCCGAACCTCGAGATACTGCGGATACGGCGAGCCTGCCGAGCCCAGCCAGTTAAAAAAAAACTGGCCGTTCTGCAATTGAATCATTCGGTCTTTGACCGCGTTCGTGATCTGGAGCCGGACACCGGCCGACGCACCCAGCATGAGCTGAACACCGAATTGCGCCCAAGGCGATTCATTAGAAAACCGCTCAAGCTGTGGCGGCAGCGTGGGCGCATCTGTTACCCACGGCCAATCCGAGCCCAGTGTCTGCCAAAACGCGCCAAGGTGCGCACTCGTGAGACCGGGAACGGGGTCGAATTGAACCCCCAGAATCGTTTCAATAACCGGCGGGGCAGAGTACTTGACGAGCGGCCGTTCACTCATGCCGAGGTGGGGCCTTTCCGTGCCGTGTTGATCCGAGAATACCGCATTTTACCGTCTTTTCCCAAAGAGCAACCGTATCTTGCAGCAAAGGATCGGTCAATCGGACCCACGCCAATTTGGCTAGGTCAACCACCAAATCGTTCGATTCAACCTCGCTTTTTCGGCTATTCTTGAGCCATGAATGAATGAAATGCCCCCGCTGGCGATGCAACGCAACCCTCGCTAATTCGAGCACGCCCGAGCCACGGTTACGTAGTCGCTTGACACTCCTCCGGCTGCGACAAAGGGGATGGCCGATGGGCAATCCGACGAAATTCAGCTTCCGGCCGCCGAGACGGGCGCGCCGACGCTCCAATCGGTGATCTGCAGCTCGACCGATCGCCGGCCGCGAAAATCATTGATCATCGGCCGAAACACGATGTCCAGCTCGCCCTCGGCCTGCGTCAACTCGTCGATCCAATCGCCGCCGCCAAATGCCACCGCCCGCAAGCACACGCCGCACTGCGCCACTTTGAGCGCCAAATGCCGCCCGCCGCCGCCGATGCGACGCGGCGGTTCGGCCAGCGTGATGCCGATGGCCGAAAACAGCGGGCGATGATTCGAATGCCCGAAGGGGGCCAGCCGGTCGATCTGACTCACGGTCTCCAGCGTCAGCGCGCCCAGCGGCAGCTCGGCGTCGATCCACAGCTCTGCCTGGCGCTGGCCGGGCACGATTTCGCTCGACACGACCTCACAAAACGCCTCGCGGAACGCGGCGACGGCGTGCTCTTCGATCTTCAACCCCGCCGCGGCCGCATGCCCGCCGTGGCTGAGCAAGTGCTGGCTGCAAGCGGCCAAAGCCTGGTGCAGATTGAAGCCGGGCACGCTACGGGCCGAACCAATGCCCGGCTTCACGCCGGCCGAATCCAGGCCGATCATCACCACCGGCCGGCAAAACTTCTCGGCCAAGCGCCCGGCCACGATGCCGATCACGCCCGGATGCCAGCCATGTTCGGCCAGCACCAGCGCCGCGTCACGCTCCAGGTCATACGTTTCCTGTGCCTGCTTGAGCGCGGCCAGGTAGATGCTGCGTTCGAGGCTTTGCCGGCTGCTGTTCAGCTCGTTGATGTACTCGGCCAGAGCCGTGGCCCGCTCGGTGGAGCTGGTCGTCAGTAGCTCGACGCCCAGTTGGGCCTGCCCCAGCCGGCCGGCAGCATTCAGCCTCGGCGCAATGGCGAAGCCCAGGTCTTCGCAGCTCAAAGCCGGCTTGCCAGCCACCTCGGCCAGCCGCATCAGCGTCAGCAGGCCGGGTCCGGCCCGTTCTTTGAGACTGGCCAGACCGTATTGCACCAGCACGCGGTTCTCGTCGACCAGCGGCACCATGTCGGCCACGGTGCCCAAGGCGGCCAACCCCACTGCATCGAGCAGGAAGTTGCGCATCCGCTCAGTGACCCGCGTCGCGCCGCTGGCCCGCTGGCAGAGGGCCCAAGCCAGCTTCAGCGCCACGCCCGAGCCGCTCAAGCCGGCGAATGGATAATTTGTGCCCGGCAGCCGCGGGTGGACGATGGCCGAAGCCACCGGCAGCCGCTCGGCGAACTCATGATGATCGGTGACGATCAGCTCGATGCCCAGCCGCGCGGCCGTGTCGGCCTGGTCGAGGCTGGCGATGCCGCAGTCGACCGTGACGATCAGTTGCGTCCCCTCGCGCGCCAGCGTGCCCAGCGCCTCGTCGTTCAGCCCGTAGCCTTCTTCGATGCGATGCGGGACATAGTAGTGAGCGTTGCCGCCCAGCAGTTTGAGGCATTGCCACAACAGGCTCGCACCGGTCATGCCGTCGACGTCGTAGTCGCCGTAGACCACGATCCGCCAGCCGGCGGCGATGGCCGCCAGCCGCCGGTCGGCGGCCAGGGTCGTGCCCGGCAACTGTTCGGGCGGCCGCAGATCGCTGAGCTTGGCGTCGAGAAAAGCCCGGGCCTGCTGGGGATCGCCCAGTCCGCGGCAGATCAGCAATTGGGCCACGACTGCCGGCACGCCGGCCGCGCCGCAGAGAGCGGCAATGCGTTGCGGGTCGTGAGCATGGATCCGCCAGTGCTTGGCCATTTCATCCCTGAATGCTCGCGCCGCCAGCTAGCCCAACTCCGTGCCGCACACGCCCACGGACCACGGACCACGGACCATTTCCGCCGGCTTACTTTTTCTTTTCGAGATGCACGGTGTGCTTGCGTAGCCGCGGAGAATACTTGCTGATGCGCAGTTTTTCGCCGCCGCTTTTTTTGCGGATGGTGTAGTTGTGGTCGCCGGTCTCCTCGCAGACGAGGAACACGACTTCGACTTTTTTCTTGCTCTTGGCCATAGCTCTCGAACTCGCGGTGCGCCGAAACCACCCAGGACCCTAAAACGTCAAGCCCCGGATTCTACCCCATTCCCCCGCCGTCGGAAAGGCGGTCAGGGGGCGGGGAATTCGGAAAACGCGGCTAGCGGCGCAGGCCCAGGGCATCGGCTGAGCGGGTCATGGCGTCGATTACGAACTGAATGTGCTCGTCCAGCGGCACGCCCAGGTCTTCGGCCCCGCGGGTGATGTCTTCGCGGCTCACGGCTGCGGCAAAACTCTTTTGTTTGAGCTTCTTCCGGACGCTCGAAGCCTGCATGCCCACGATACCCTCGGGCCGCAATCGCGCCACGGCCGTGCAGAAGCCAGCCAGCTCGTCGCAGGCGTAGAGCGTCTTGTCCAGCCGCGACAGGCGCGGGCAGTCGGGCAGATAGTCGGCGTGCGACTTGATGGCGTAGATCACCTGCTCGGGATATCCGTGCTGCCGCAGGATTTCGGCCCCTTTCAAGGGATGGTCGGGCGGGTCCGGCCAGCGCTCGTAGTCGAAGTCATGCAGCAGGCCCACGATGCCCCACGTCTCAACGTCCTCGCCAAACTTCTCGGCATATGCCCGCAGGGCGGCTTCCACCGCCAGCATGTGCTTGCGCAGGCTGTCGCTGGCCGTATATTGGCAAACCAGGTTCCAGGCATCGTCGCGTCGCATGGCATCTTGATACAACAGTTCCGCCGCCAGTACCAGCGGCCGAGGTCCCGTGGACCGCCGCCGGCGCATTTTCACGCCGCCAGCCAAAAAACGCTCCTCTGGGCGGGTCGATTCGCGACGCGCCGTGGACTATGGTAAGACAGGGCAGGGAACTGGTTTTGCAGCCTGGAAAGTGGAGAAATCCGTGATGAGCATCCCGCGTCGGTTCCATCCGTTGGGACAATTGGCAACATGGCTCGTGCTGATTGCCGCGTTGTCGGCCTGTGCGGCCAACGCTTGGGCCGCAGCGGCGAAGCGGCCCAATATCGTGCTGATCTTTTCCGACGATCATGGCTATCAAGCGGTGAGCGCGTACAACGATCCGCGGCAATTGCTGCAAACGCCGAATATCGATCGGCTGGCGCGCGAAGGCCTGCGGTTCGATCGCTGCCTGGTCACCAATTCGATCTGCGGCCCCAGCCGCGCGGTGGTGCTGACCGGCAAGTACTCGCATCTCAACGGCTTTTACAACAACAACAATAGCCGCTTCGACTCGTCGCAGACCACGTTTCCGAAACTGCTGCAAGCGGCCGGCTACCAGACGGCCGTGATCGGCAAATGGCATCTGGTCACGGAACCGATCGGCTTCGACCATTGGGAAATCCTGCCGGGCCAGGGCATCTATTACAACCCGCCGATGATCCGCAACGGCGAGAAGGTGCAAGAGCACGGTTACGTGACCGAAGTGATTACCGACCGCACGCTCGAGTGGCTCAAAAGCCGCGATCGCCAGAAGCCGTTCATGCTGATGATGCAGCACAAGGCCCCGCACCGCGAATGGGATCCGGCCATCGGCGAGTTGGAGC
Organism: Pirellulales bacterium; assembly: GCA_036509275.1. Lineage (GTDB taxonomy): Bacteria > Planctomycetota > Planctomycetia > Pirellulales > PNKZ01 > DATATB01. The sequence continues at coordinate 11,817 of DATCFX010001267.1, forward strand.
CGGACGAATCGCGTGCGTCGGAGGGCGATCGCAAGTATCCCGAGCCGCCCACGCTGTTCGACGATTATGCCGGCCGCGGGATCGCCGAACGCGATCAGGACATGACGATCGCCAAAACCATGAACGACAAGGATCTCAAGCTCGGGCCGCCGCCCAAGCAACTCGACGAAGCGCAGCAGCGGGCCTGGCAGGCCTATTACGAGCCGCGCAACGCCGAGTTCCGCCGGCAGAACCCGCAGGGGCGCGAGCTGGTGCGCTGGAAGTACCAGCGCTACCTGCACGACTACCTGGCCTGCGTCAAACGCGTCGACGACAGCGTCGGCCGGTTGCTCCAGTACCTCGACGACGAGGGCTTAAGCGAAAACACACTGGTGATCTACAGCTCCGACCAGGGCTTTTTTCTGGGCGAGCACGGCTGGTTCGATAAGCGCTGGATCTTCGAAGAGTCGCTGCGCACGCCGCTCGTGGTGCGCTGGCCGGGGATCACCGCTCCCGGAAGCACCAATAATCAAATCGTGTCGAACCTCGATTTTGCCGAAACGTTTCTGGATGCCGCCGGAGTGCCGGTGCCGGCCGAAATGCAGGGCCGCAGCCTGGTGCCGATTCTCCGCGGCCAGGCGCCGGCCGACTGGCGAAAGAGTTTTTATTATCAGTATTATGAATATCCCC
>DATCFX010001268.1:0-2230 GCA_036509275.1 Pirellulales bacterium
CTGTTCGATGGCGCGCAGCGCGTGGTCCAGCACCACCTCGTGCTCCAAACCCCGGGCCGCGGCGCACTCGTCCACGGAAAACCCGGTCGAGAGCATTCGCCAGGTCCAGTAGTGCGTCGGCTGCGATGCGGCAGCCGGCGATCCTGTGGCCGCCGCGCCCGATGCCGACTCCGCGGGGACCATCGGCTTTTCGCCCGGCTGATAATCGGCCGTCCGCGCGGCGTGCTCGGCTGGCGGCTTCGAACGAGCGGGGGCCGCGCCGCTGTCGGCGGCTGCCGGCCGCGGCTGGGGTAGGACGGCGGGCGACGGGGCGACAACCGGCCGGCGCTCGGGCTGCTGTTGCGGCTCGGCGCCGGCGACCTTGACCAGGCGCAGGCGGCTGACTAGCGCGGCCGGAAAACTCGGTAGCCGAGCCGCTGGGTCCGGATGGCCCATCAAGCGCTGGCCTTCTTCACTCAACTGCATCAGCGGGCGGTGGTTTTCCATGCCGACTTGCTCCAGCCAGCCGCCGGCGAGCAGACAATCGAGCAGCTCCGCGACGTCGGTTTGCTTCAGCGGCTTGAGCAATCCGTAGGTGCTCAGTTTTTGCAGGCCGCAGCGCGTGATCTTGGCGGAGCTGGAGCCACAGAGCATTTGCGCGATCAGGTGCTTGCCGAATCTTCCGCGCGAGCGGGCCACGCCGGCCAGGGCCATGCGCGCGACTTGCAGCAGATGCCCGTCGCTGGGCACGCCGGCCTGTGCTGCCGCCGGCGAGGCTTTGGCCGGCGTGCAGTTGTCGCAGTGGCCGCAAGGCTGGCTGCCCGACTCGCCGAAATAATCGAGAATCGCGGCCTGGCGACATTGCCGGCCTTGGGCAAAGTCGATCACTTGCCGCAGCTTTTGATATTCGGCCGCTTTACGCTCGTCGAGCAGTTGGAAATCAATGTCCAACTGAGAAAAACTTTTGGACCGATCCAGCAGATGCACCGCCCGACCGCGAAACGGCGGGATGTAATCGAAGGATTTGAGCTGCCGCAGCTCGCGCAGCGTCCGCGAGAGCGCGGCGGCTTCTAACTCGGTTTCGCCCAGCAACTCGCGCGGGTTGAAATACACGAGCTCATAGCGCCGGCCGCCGACCAGCCGCTCGATGGCCTGCATCACGCGGCGCTGCACTTTGGCTTGCCGCGGCAGCAGGTCCACCAGCGTGGGCAGGTTGCTGTCGATGCGCGCAATGGCCATGTTCTGATACGGCTCGAGCCGCTGGAGCACGCCGGCCTTCTCGAGCAGTTGCTCGCACGTGCCGATGCCGTCGGCGCCGATCGACAGATTCAACGACTCTTTGATTTCCTGCTGCGTCAACTCGATGGGATCCGCATCCATCGCCCGCAGAAACTCGTACACGCGCGCCACGACTTCACGCGAGGGATACGCGCTCTCGATAAAGAATTCCTGGATCTTCCAGTCGCCGGCGGTGAACAGCAGCAGGCAGCGGGCGGGCTGGCCATCGCGGCCCGCGCGGCCGGCCTCCTGGTAATAGCCTTCCAGGCTGCCGGGCAGGTTGTAATGCACGACGAACCGCACGTCGGCCTTGTCGATGCCCATGCCGAAGGCGGTGGTGGCCACCACGATTTCGCTGCTGCCCCGCATGAAGGCATCCTGCGCGGCATGCCGCTCGTCGGAAGTCATGCCGGCATGATAGGCGCCGCTTGTGCGGCCGGTGCGCAGGCGGATCAGCTCGGCCAGTTCCTCGCAACGCTTGCGGGTCGAGGCATACACGATGCCCGAGCCGGGGTTGGCGGCCAGGAAGGCCACCAGGGCTTCGTCCTTGCGTTTGATCGACGAGTGGTGCTGGATAGCGTAGTGTAGATTGTGCCGGGCAAAGCCGGTGATGAAGATCCGCGGCTCGCGCAGCGCGAGCTGGGCAATGATGTCCTGCCGCACGGCGTCGGTGGCCGTGGCTGTGAGCGCGATCGTGGTCGGATCGCCCAACAGCCGGCGAAAGCGACCCAAGCGGGCGTAGTCCGGCCGGAAATCGTGCCCCCACTCGCTGATGCAGTGCGCCTCGTCGATGGCCAGCAACTGCAAACCGGCCGTACGCACCGCCTCGACGAATCGCGGGCTGCGAAAACGTTCGGGCACGACGTACACCAGGTCGTAGGCGCCCTGCGCCAATTGCTGGAGCCGGGCCTGCTGTTCGGCCGGCGAAAGCGTGCTGTTGACCAGCGTGGCCCGCAACCCCAATGCTTGAAGC
>DATCFX010001269.1:0-4126 GCA_036509275.1 Pirellulales bacterium
CGCCAGGCCGCAGCGCCGGGCCGGCAGCAAGGCCCGCTCGTCGCTGAATCCCCAGATGTGAATGCAGGCCAGGCCGACGACCGACGCCACCTTGTAGCAGTATTCGGCCAACTCGTCGAAAGTCTCGTACGTCCGGCCCTCGACGTCCAGCACCACGCCGTCGATCACCGCATACAGGTACTCGGGCGGAATCCGGTAGCGGCAGACCGTGTCGGCCAGGGCCAGGAACATCGGGCTGTCGAACTGGCCCTCGAGCGCACGATCGAGCGATTGCCGCCAGCGCGTCAGCGCTTGCAAACGCTGCTCGGCCGGCCCCGCATTGTCGCCCAGGTCGTCAGTATGCCGCAGATAAGCATACAACGCGCACATCGCCAGCCGCTTGGCGCGCGGCAGCGCGAGGAACGAGTAATAAAAGTTGCGGGCCTCGGCGCGGGCGATCCGCTGGCAGTGGGCGTAGCTGGATTGGAGCGTCCAGGTCATGCCGACGACCTCCCGTGCAGCCAGCGTCGCCAGACAAAGCCGGCGAGCAGAGCAAACTGCTCGTGCCTGGCAATCTTCGGTCGACGGCGCCAGACGTTGTAGTCCAGCCGGCGGATATGCGCCAGGATTTTCAGGCCGCCTTGTAAGAACAGCCAGATGTCGGCCTTCAACTCGGGCGGCATGAAGTACACGAGCGGCTCGCCGAGTTTCAGGATCTCTTCGGCCCGTTCGACTTCGAAGCGCAGCGCCTCGCGAAAGGCGGCATTGAATTCGCGCCGGGCGAACTGGCTTTCGTCATAGCCGAATTGCCGGCAAGTCGATTGCGGCAGATAAATGCGGCCGCGCTGCCAGTCCCCGGCCACGTCCTGCCAGAAATTCGCCAGCTGCAAGCCAGTGCAAATCATGTTGCTCAGCGGCACGCTGGTCTCGTTGTAGCTGCGAGCCAGGTACAGCACCAGGTGCCCGACCGGATTGGCCGAGTTGCTGCAATACTGCGAGAGTTGGTCGAAATCGTCGTAGCGATTGACCTGCTGGTCCTGGCGGAAGGCGACGAGCAGCTTGCGAAACGGCTCGGCCGGGATCGAGAAGGTGTCGATGGTTTCCTGCAGCGCGCGAAACACGGGATGCCGCGGCCGGCCGGCGTAGCAGTCCGACAGCTCGGCTTCCCACCAGTCGAGCAGCTCGAGGCTGCGCTGCGAGTCGCCCGTCTCGTCGGCCAGATCGTCGGCCCAGCGGCAGTAGGCATACACGTGATAGAAGTGCTGGCGCAGGGCGGCGGGGAGCAAGCGGCTGGCGACGGTAAAATTTTCGTAGTGGCTGCGTGCCAAATGCCGGCAATAGCTGCGGCACTCGTCCAGCGAAAAGACCTCCGCAGCGGCACTCGGGCCGAAGCGGGCCAACTCGTCGGCGAAGGTCGCGCTGCTGGTCATCGCAAGAGTTTTCCAGGAAGATCGTTCGACCAGGGCACCATGCCCACCGCTACCCAATCCGGGCGGCTTTCATTATGATGGGGGCAGACCTGCGAGACAAACCTATGCGGATTATTCTGGCGAGCCCCCGCGGATTTTGTGCGGGGGTGAACATGGCGATCGAAAGCCTGGAGCTGGCTTTGCGGCTCTACGGCACGCCGCTGTACGTGTACCACGAAATCGTCCACAACAAGTACGTGGTCGAGCGTTTCCAGCGCGAAGGGGTGGTGTTCGTCGACAGCCTGGAGCAAGTGCCCGAGGGTGCGCATTTGCTGTATTCGGCGCATGGCGTCTCGCCCGAGATCCGGCGCGTGGCCCAGGAGCGGCGTCTGCAAACGATCGACGCCACGTGCCCGCTGGTTACCAAGGTGCATCTCGAAGCGATCCGTTATGCCCAACTCGGGTACACGATCCTGCTCATCGGGCACGACGGCCACGACGAAGTGATCGGCACGATGGGCGAGGCGCCGCAGGCGATCCAGCTTGTGGAAACGCCCGAAGACGTCGACCGCCTGGAGATCGCCGACGACAGTCGGCTGGCGTATCTCACGCAGACGACGCTCTCGGTCGACGATGCCAATCGCATCATCGCGCGCTTGCGGGCCCGGTTCCCGCGGATCGCCAACCCGCCGAAAGAAGACATTTGCTACGCCACGCAAAACCGGCAGGAGGCGGTCAAGAGCCTGTCGCAGGAAGCCAACGTGGTGCTGGTCTTGGGGAGTCAGAACAGCTCGAACAGCCAGCGGCTGGCCGAGCTGTCGCGTGAGCGCGGCGTGCCGGCCTACCTGATCGATGGCGCAGCCGATATCGATCTGAACTGGTTTCGTGGCGACGAAACGGTGCTGGTCACAGCCGGCGCCAGTGCGCCGGAGTTGGTCGTCGAGGATTGCGTCGAGTTTCTGCGCAAGCGGTTTGCGGCCACCATCGAATCGCGCCGCGTGCGCGACGAAGAAGTGCATTTCCCGCTGCCCAAGGAATTGCGCACCGTGGCCGCCAACAGCCGGCCGATCCCCGGCAGCTTCGTCAACGGCGGCTCGTAAGCGAGCGCGGCGCCATTCGATGAAAGGCGACGGCCCGTTTAGGATCGGCCGAAAAATAACTTCTCCGCAACCCCTCTCCCCTTGCGGGAGAGGGCTGGGTGAGGGGCCAGGAAAAACGGAAGTTATTCTTCGGTCGATCCTTAGCCGTAGATGTAGCTCTTCAGATAATGGTTCTCGACCAGCGTCTGCCGGTATTGGGCTTTGACGATGTCGCCGATCGAGATCATGCCGACGAGTTGATTGTCTTCCATCACCGGCAAGTGCCGAATGCGGTTGTCGGTCATCACGCCCATGATGTGCTCGACCGAGTTTTGCGGCGTGCCGGTGATCATCTCGGTGCTCATGTAATCGGTGACGGGCAAGTCGTCGATCGACCCCTGGCGCTCGGCACAGGCGCGGAGGATGTCGCGCTCGGTGATGATCCCCAGCATGCCCGGCGACTCGTGCGGATCGTTGCAGACCAGCAGCGAGCCGCAATTATGCTGGACGAGCTGCCGCACGACCTCGCCCAGCCGAGCGGTGGGCGGAATGGTAAAGACCTTCGAACCCTTGATCTGCAGAATGTCGTGCAACGTCATGGCCGCCGTCCTCGTGTTTGAAGAGACGTGTTCGAAAAGACGCGTGGTCCGGCCCGCTCGATCCACTCCTCTCGGCAAGACAAAGCTGCCGACGCGTTGACTTGCCGAAACGCCGGAGATGCGCTGGTCGATGTGGTGAAAAACTCGGCGTCTTCTTCAGCTTAGCGGCTGCGGGTGGGGCAAGTCAAAAAAAACTTTCTCGCGCCAGCGTGTAAGGCGGCTTTGCCTACAATGCCTGCTTCCCAAAGCGGTAGGGTGTGTCGAGCCGAAGGCGAGACGCACCACGTCCGGCAATTGGTGCTACGAAATGCTTCGATCAGACTTTATGGGCAAAGCCGTGTAAGGCACGGCGTGCAAGGCACGTGCCACCAGCCGCCTACCGCCCGGCGGGGGACTCTTCCAGCGTTTGATAGATCGGCAGGTGCCGATAATAGACCTCCAGCACTAGCAAGTGCAGGGCGGTCACGTACAGCCGGCCCACCATGTAGCCGTAACGGTCGGGCAGCGGATACACCGGGTCCCAACTGCCGGCCAGCGGGCCATCGGTGGCCTGACTTTCGATCAGTAGCGGCCGCAACCGCGCGTTCCAGGCCTGCCAGTAGCGGCCCTGCATCTGGAACATCACCTGCGTGCCGTAATACCAGTAGTAGGCGTTGCGGTCGCCGGTCGGGTGCTCGCGGCTTGCGGTGCCGAACTGGGGCAGATTCTGCTCGATCCACCGGGCGCCGGCGACCATTTCCGGATGATCGCGCCGCCAGCCCGTGTATTGCCGCATCAACAAGGCTTCGGCCGTCATCACGGTGCTCGCGCCCCGCAGGGCCGGATTCTCGGCACCTGGCATATAGGTATAGCGCAAGCCCTGGCCAGTGCCGATTTGGGCGTGGTCGAGCCAGAGTGCGACTCGGGCGTAACATTCTCGCGGCACTTTCAGTCCGGCCAGTTCGCCGCTTTTGAGCGCCATGAGTTGCCAGCCGGATACCGACGTGTCGCTGCCACGGCGGGGCGCGTAGCGCCAGCCCCCTTCGTCGGGGTTTTGTGCCGCGGCGATAAAGTCCAGCGC
>DATCFX010001270.1:0-2451 GCA_036509275.1 Pirellulales bacterium
GCTGCAACGTGGCGGTCGTGATGGACTTTTCCAAGTTTATGCACAGCGTCATCCGCATTGACGCGGCAAACAAGCTGGGCACCGTGCAGCCGGGATGCGTGCTCGACGACCTGCGGCACACCGCCGAGCGGCAGGGGCTGACGTTCGGACCCGACCCGTCGACGCACAGTCATTGCACGTTGGGGGGCATGCTCGGCAACGACTCCTGCGGTGCTCACTCGCTGCTCTGCGCCAAGCATGGCAACGGGCTGCGAACCGCCGACAACACCCACGAACTCGAGATCCTCACCTACGACGGTCTGCGGCTGCGCGTGGGCGAAACGCCCCCCGACGAACTCGAAGCCATCATTCGGGCCGGCGGCCCGCGCGGCGAGTTGTATGCAAAACTCAAGGCGTTTCGCGACAAGTACGCCGACGAAATCCGCTGTCGCTTCCCGACGCTGCCCCGGCGCGTATCCGGCTACAACCTGGACTCGCTGTTGCCGGAAAATGGCTTTCACGTCGCACGCTCGCTGGTCGGCTCGGAAGGGACGCTGGTCACGATTCTCGAGGCCACGCTGCACCTCGTGCCAGCGCCGAAGACTCGCTCGCTGCTCGTACTCGGCTACCCGGACGTGTACAAGGCGTGCAATCACCTGATGGAGATTCTCCCCCTCAAGCCCACCGCGCTCGAGGGCTTCGACCACCTGCTGTTCAAGTTCGTCAAACAAAAAGGCGACGAGACGGCCGACCTGTCGCTGTTGCCTCCTGGCAAAGGCTTTCTGATTGTCGAATTCGGCGGCGAGAGTAAAGACGACTCCGACGGCCAGGCGCACCGCTGCATGGAGATGCTGAAAAAACACGACGACGCGCCGCACATGCAACTGCTCGATGACCCGCAGAAGGAGGAGATGATTTGGAAAGTGCGCGAAGGGGGCTTGGGCTCGACCGCCTGGGTGCCAGGACGCCCCGATGGCTGGCCCGGCTGGGAGGATTCCGCCGTGCCGCCCGACAAAGTCGCCGAATACTTGCCGGCGTTGCGAAAGCTGTTCGATAAGTATGACTATCACCCTTCGCTCTACGGCCATTTCGGCCAGGGCTGCATCCATTGCCGCGTGGGCTTCGACCTGTACACCGCGCACGGAATCGAACAGTTCAAGGCCTTCATGGACGAGGCCGCCGATCTCGTCGTCAGTTTTGGCGGTTCGCTGTCAGGCGAACACGGCGATGGCCAGGCCCGCGGACAGTACCTGCCCAAAATGTTTGGCGACACACTCTACCAGGCCTTTCGGGAGTATAAGGCGATCTGGGATCCGCATTGGAAAATGAATCCCGGCAAAAAGATCGATGCCTACGGGGTGGCCGAGAATCTGCGCGTCGGTCCGGACTACAATCCACCTCAACCGGCCACGCACTTTCATTTTGCCGACGACCAGAACTCGTTTGCCCGCGCGGCGCTGCGCTGCGTGGGCGTGGGCGAGTGCCGCCGCCACGACGGCCAGGTCATGTGTCCCAGCTACCAGGTCACGCGCGAAGAAAAGGACTCGACGCGCGGCCGGGCGCACCTGCTGTTCGAAATGATGAATGGCGACGTGCTGACCGACGGCTGGAAGAATGAGGCGGTCAAGGATGCGCTCGACCTCTGCCTGGCGTGCAAGGGCTGCAAAGGCGACTGCCCGGTGAATGTCGACATGGCCACCTACAAGGCCGAGTTCCTGTCCCACTACTACGAAGGTCGGCTGCGGCCACGCTATGCCTATTCGATGGGCTGGATCTACTGGTGGGCCCGCCTGGCGTCTTACCTACCGGAGGTCGCGAACTTCTTCAGCCAGACGCCGGGGTTGCGCGACATCGCCAAGTGGGTCGGCGGCATCGACCCGCGGCGGAAAATGCCCCCCTTCGCGCAAGAAACGTTCAAACAGTGGTTTCGCCGCCGGGGCCTACGGAATGTAGGCCAGCCCGAGGTGATCCTCTGGCCCGACACCTTCAATAACCATTTCCACCCGGAGACCGGCCGCGCGGCCGTTGACGTGCTGGAAGCGGCCGGCTTCCAGGTCTTGCTGCCCACGGCGTCGCTGTGCTGCGGCAGGCCGCTGTATGACTTCGGCATGCTCGACACGGCCAAGAGCCTGCTGCGCGAAATCCTGCACGCACTGCAGCCGCAAATCCAGGCCGGAATCCCCGTGGTCGGATTGGAACCCAGTTGCATGGCCGTCTTCCGCGACGAGCTGCTCAACCTCTTTCCCGACGACGAGGATGCCAAGCGGTTGCACAAACAGTCGTTCCTGCTCAGCGAATTCCTGAACAAGCACGTGGACGGCTACCAGCCCCCGCGACTCGAGCGAAAGGCACTGGTTCACGGGCACTGTCATCACAAGTCGATTATGGGCATGAGCGACGAGACCGCGCTGCTGAAGAAAATGGGGATCGACTTCGAGATGCCCGAGCCGGGCTGCTGCGGCATGGCCGGCT
>DATCFX010001271.1:0-4141 GCA_036509275.1 Pirellulales bacterium
ACATGCCGGTGCGCGTCAGCGCTGGATCACCGGGAGGCTCGCGCCTCCCGCTCGCCACGGCAAGCCACGATCCCATTACCGTGCGCCTTCGCTGCCGGCGGGTCGCCAGCCTTTCGGCCGGGTCCAAGCGGGCCAGTCGGGCCCGGCGGCGCGCATCTCGTGGTAGATCGGTTTAACCAGCGCGAGCATGCGGGCCAGTTGCGCGGGCTGGCTGGTGGCCAGGTCGGTGGTTTCGGCCGGATCGTCGGCCAGATTGTAGAGTTCGAAGGTCGACAGCTCGGCCGAGCGTTGGATTTCCAGCTCGCCCGGCCGCTGGCCGGCCGCGGGCTTGAGCTCCGGACCGGTGAGCCGGGCCAGCAGCTTCCAATCGCCGCTACGCAGGGCGACCTTGTTTGGGCTGAAGGCGCGGTTGTATTGCCAATATAGAGGGCGCTGGCGCTCGATGCCCCGGCCGGCGAAGATCGGCGTGAAGTCCGCGCCGTCGATCGCACGATCGGCCGGCGGTGCCGTGCCGGCCAACTTGCAGAGCGTGGGCAGCACGTCGGCCAGGCTCAGCGGCTCGTCGCATTGCTGGCCGGCCGCCACCCGGCCCGGAAACCGCAGCAGGCCGGGCACGCGAATGCCGCCTTCGTATAACTCGCCTTTGGCACCGCGAAACGGCCCCGACGAGCCGTAGGGATGCTTCGTCCGGTTGGCCGGCCCGTTGTCGCTGGTGAAGAGCACCAGCGTGTTGTCAGTCGGCTGCCGGCGATCGAGCACTTGGATCAGCCGGCCGAAAGCCGCGTCCATTTGCGTGATGTTGCCGTAATACTCGGCTCGCTCGGGCTTGTCGACGTGGGGATACAGCCGCAGATATTCCGGCGCGGTGGCGATGAACTCGTGCGGTTCGTGAAACCACACGAACAGGCAAAACGGCTTGCCGGCCGGCAGGTGCTCGAGCCAGGCGATGGCTTCGTCGGCCACCAGGTCAGCGGCGTAGCCGGTGAGCGGGCCGACGGGCCGGCCGTTGCGGTAAAAGTTCACCGGGTTGTGATGCGACGGCTCGGCCACGTTCTGAGTCGCGAACCAGTGCTCGAAGCCGTGATCGCCGGGCGTGGTCTGCTGCGGATCGTCCATGCGGCCGTTCAAGTGCCACTTGCCGACGTGGCACGTTGCGTAGCCGGCCGCGCGCAGCAGCGTGGCGATCGAGATTTCGCTGCGCGGCAGATTCACTGGCGAGCCTTCGGCAATCCAATCGTAAATGCCGGCCCGATAGGGCATCCGGCCGGTGAGCAGCCAGGCCCGCGAGGGCGAACAGCAGGGCGTGGCATAGAACGCATTCAACTTGAGCGACTGCTGACGGAAACGATCGAGGTTGGGACTTTGAATCACCTGACTGCCGAAGAAGCCGAGATCGCCATAGCCCAAGTCGTCGCAAAGCACGACCACAAAGTTCGGCCGCCGGTCCGCAGTTGCGGCCTGGGCGAGCGGGGCTGCGATGATCGCGATCGCCAGCAGTCCGATACTGAAATTCGCGATGAGAAAAATGCGGCGCTCGGGCATGCGGATCGACTCCCGGTAGTTCATGCAGCCGCAGGGCATCGTCGCGCGCCACGGCGGCAAACGCAAGACGCGGCCCAAAGTAGCAGGCACACAGGAGTGTGCCTGCTACTTTGAAAGACTCTCCACCGGCGCCAGATCGACAACGTTACGGGTTGCGCCAATTCGTTAGTCGTAGCCCTGCAACCCAGGAGAAATGCTGCGAATTGCCGGTGACCAGGACCCGCTGCAATTCCAACGCAGTTGCTGCAATGATCACATCCGCGTCGCCATGCGGATGGCCATGCTGACGGGCGAAAGCCCAGAGATCTCCTGCGCGGTGCAGGATCGGATCGGTAATGGCTAGAACGAGTGAATGATTGCAGAAAGTTGCAAAACGTGCCAACTGCTGGGCGGCGTTCTTTTCTTTGTATCCGCGTTCGACTTCGAACCGCGTTAGCGCCGAAAATGCAAACTGGCCGTGGGCTTGCAAATACTGAGCCGCGTTGTGTTTGACGGTGGGGTCGTGCCGCTTGATCACCTCCGAAAGAACATCGGTGTCCAGTAGCGTCTCGTCCATAAGGATCAAGAGAAGGAACGGCTGTCGTGCGAGCGCACGATTGACTTTTCAATCTCAGCGATTTCCGCGCCGCTCAAGCCTTCATAGACGTTGCACCAGTCCGGCAATTCATCCGATGCAGTTGACTGGCTGGGAGCCGCTTCGCTTAGGTTAAGGCTGACGATCTGAATGACGAGCCTTTGATTATCGCGCAACGCCTTGCCCACGACGTGCTCAATGGCACGTCGATCTCCGGTGTCGATGTCACGGACGTCGCGAATGATGTTTTCCATGCCCTAATTCTATCTTGGACTGCGGATCGGAGCAAACCTGCCTAACCGAAACCAAGTTCTCGTTCTGCATTATTCCGCGAACGTGTCGGCGTCCTGGCCTAAGCGAAAAGCGATCAACGAGCCGGCATTGCCGAAGACCGCCGCGGCCGTCGCTTCGTCGAGTTGCCCGAGGTGCTGGTGCGCGAGGATTACTGCCTGCCCGCTATCTTTTTTAAAAGACAAGGCCCGACCGAAGGGCGATACCTTGGACCGGGCCTTTGGTTTGCATGTGATGCAGTCGAGGCTTCCGCTCAGCGGACCGCTTCGTTCAGCATCTTGGTGTTGGGGACGCTGTGGCGGTTAATGAGGCCGTCTTCTTCGGTCTCGATCACGGTGGCCGTGGGGCCGACTTCGCGCACCGTGCCGGACATGCCGGCGACCGTCACGTGGTCGCCGGTGTGCAAGCGCTGCCGCGTGTAATATCCGGCCAGGATGCCGGCCATGACTTCGCGTCCGCCCAGGCCAAAGGCCAGGCCGAAGCCCAAGGCCACGGCCGCAAAGGCGATGAGAATCAGCTCCTTGAGCAGGCCGAACTGGATGCCGAGTTGATCGAACGCGCCGATGAACGTCATCAGCGCGATCACGTAATAGCAGGCGCCAGCCAGGTTGTCGGCGTAGCTGATGCCCACGCGATCGGCACTGGTCGCAATCACGCCCCGCACGAACGTGGCCACGAGCAGGCCGACGACGACCACGACCGTGGCCACCAGCACCCGCGGGATGTAGGCAATGATGGTCTCCATGCCGGTGGAGACGGTTTCCAGGCCGAGGATGTTGAAGGCGGCCGACACGAACACGCACATCGACAGCCAAAACACGATGCGGCCCATGATCCAGGGCACACTGCGGTCGATGCCCGCCTGCCGCATCGAGGCTCGCAGTCCACTCCGCTCGGCAGCCGTCTCCAGCCCCAGCGAGTGGGCCAGCGCCGTCACGAACTTATCGAGCAGCCGGGCCACCAGGTAGCCGACCACCAGCACCAACACCATGCCCACCACCTTGGGCGTCAAGGCAATGATCTGATTGAACGCATTCTGAAAGCTGGCCACTAGAGCGTCGCGCCAGCTGCTTACCGTGTGCAGATCGAGGGATTGCATCGTCGTCTCTCCAAATAAAAGAGGTCTTAACCGCCGGCCGTGTCACCAGAGGCCGGGCGAGTGTCGTCAGTTGCTCGAATGTCGCTTGCGCCGCTGGTTGCTGAATTTGCCCGTAGCGCTAAACATCAAAAGATCGATCAATGCCCGAGAGAATTCGGCGCAGGCATATAAAAAGCCCTTGGTCGCCAGCTCGATCAGTTGTACGGCCAGCAGGGTGTTGTTCACCCGCCGGCGCACCTCGTGATCGAAGTGTGCGGGCACGGGCGGCACGTCCGTCTCGCCCAACTGCTGGAACCAATCCTGATCCATGTCGAGCTCCTTGTTCATGGCTGTGCGTCGGGGCCGAATTGGCGCTGCACCTTTTCGCGTGCCCGACTCACGCGCATCTTGCAGGCGCTGACGGACAGCCCGAAAATCGAAGCCAGCTCTTCGAAGCTGTAGCCTTCGGCATATTTGAGGATCACCATGGCGCGGTCTTCTTCGGGGAGTGTTTCCAGCATGCGTGCCAGTTCGAGTTGCAAGGCGGCCGAGGCCGGCTGCGGGGCCGGACTTTTTTCGGCTCCCGCGGCAGTTTCGTAGCGCCTTCGCCGGCCGCGCGAGCGGCGCATCGAGAGGCAGGTGCGCACGGCCACGGC
>DATCFX010001272.1:0-8197 GCA_036509275.1 Pirellulales bacterium
CAACGTCGAAATGCGGCCGCTGGCCTGCTCCCGGCGTCGCACCACGTGGTTCTGCATTTCGACCCAGAGCATGTTGCCATGCCGATCGAAACGGACTTCATACGGCTCGTTGAGCTGGGCCTCGACGGCCGGTCCGCCGTCGCCCTGGTAGCCACGGCGGCCGCAACCGGCGACCGTTTCGATGCGCCCGGCGGCCAGATCAATGCGTCGAATGCGGTGCTGGCCGACTTCGCACACGTAGAGCCCGCCGTCGGGGCCAAGCTCGACGCCAAACGGCTGGTCGATCGAGATTTCGGTCGCCACGCCGCGATCGCCGTTGTTTCCCGGTCGGCCATTGCCGGCAATCGTATCGATCGTAAAGTCCTGGGCCGCGGCTGACGCGGTCAGCAGCAGGCTGAGCACCAGCGTCAAAACAGCGGACGGCGGTTGAAGATTGTTTTGGTTCGCGTGCATGAAGTTCTGGACCTGAATTGTGAAGAATGTGAGGCCGCAAAGGCTGGCCTAGTTGCTCATGGCGGTGCCGCTGGTGCGACCGGCCGGGAGTGAAGTTGATCGAGCATCGCGACGATCTCATCGACGATGCGCGGTCGCCGACAAGATCAAGATGCTTCCGGCCAAAGTGGCAAATACGCGCAAAATCATCTGCATAGCATACCTTCTGGCCGCGCCGATTGCCTCTACAATGGCAGGTCCGGCCGCGCGGGCGGTTTGTCGGGCTGAAACGGTTGAAGGAACTGCCATGCAATTCGATCCACGACTCCAGCGGCAAATCGCCGAGCAGCCGTATCCGCTGCTGCTGGCCACGATCAGCGGGGCGCACCTGTATGGCTTTCCGTCGCCGGATTCCGATTACGACGTGCGCGGCGTCCACCTGCTGCCGCTGGCAGAAGTCGTCGGCCTTTCGCCGGGGCGCGAGACGGTCGAGAAGTCGGGCGTGTACGACGGCCTGGAAATCGACCTGGTCACGCATGATGTCAAGAAATTCTTCACGCTGCTGCTCAAGCACAACGGCTACGCGCTCGAGCAACTGCTTTCGCCGTTGGTGGTGCAGACCACGCCCGAGCACAAGGAACTCAAGGCCCTGGCCGCCGGTTGCATTACCCGGCAGCATGCGCAGCATTATCTGGGCTTTGCCGCCACGCAGTGGGAGCGGCTGGAAAAAGACGATCCGCCGCGCGTCAAGCGCCTGCTCTACGTCTACCGGGTGCTGCTGACCGGCATTCACCTGATGCAAACCGGCGAAGTCGAAGCCAACCTGCCGCGGCTGAACGAAACGGCCGGGCTGCCCTATATTCCGGACCTGATCGCCCAAAAGATTGCCGGGTCGGAGCAGAGTCCGCTCGATCGGTCGGAGCTGACGTTTCACGAGCGGGAATATCAGCAACTAACGGCCGCCTTGCGCCGGGCCTCCGAGTCCAGCCGTTTACCGGAAGCCGCGACCGCGGCCGACGCGCTCAATGACCTGCTCATTCGATTGCGGCTGGCCGGCACCGGTGCGAAGCGGTAGCCCGTGGCCAGTGCCGCCGGCTCTCGAATACCTGCTATCGGGCCAGCGGATTTTCTGCCCGGTTGGCTGGCGCCGGACCACCCGGGTCGCCTGCCTGGGTGCCAGCCTGGACCGGCTCCTCGCCCTGGATCAGTTGCTGAGACTGCGCCTGATTGCCGCCGGCCCGCCAGCCGTAGCCAGCGATCGACGCCAAAATGGCGATCGCAATCAGCACTAGCACAATCCACGCCGATACGCTCCACGGCCAATACGCGTTCCAAGTCCGCTGTGCTCCACCCGGCTGATGCGTCGCCATTTTTGTTTCCTCTGGCCTGCGGCCGATGGATTTGTGTCCTGCGGGATCCCCTCTTTTGAGCGACGAAGTGAGGTGCAAAATTTGCGCCAGTGCCGCTCGACAGATGATTCGTGCCGGCTTCCAGGAAGTTATTTGTCGGCCGATCCTGATTCGTGCGATCCCGATCCAGCCTGCTGCCGCCGAGGGAGTCGATTCATGCCGGGGGAGTTGCACCACAGACGCTGCAAGAGTCGAAACATGTCTGGATCGTGCCGCTCGAGTTCGGCGCGGTTGAAGGGAAAGAAATCGTTCTGGCCGAAGAAGGCTTCGCTGGTCTCGGCGAAATACTCCTTCGCGTTGGTCATGGCATAGGCCCGCTCGGTCTTGCCGTTGGAACGCCGGATCGCATCGTACGACTTGCTGTCGACGGCGTGGCGATAGGCGGCCTCGATCTCGGGTTGATCGAAGCCCAGCACCTGGTCGTGATAGGCATGCGCCAATTCGTGCAGCACGAACACCGGCATGCGGCGGACTTCCTGGGCAAAGATGGCGATATTCGTAAACTCGATGCCTTTGGCCATCGCGGGATTGCGCCCGTGCTGCCGCAGCCACTCGCCGCCCGGATGATACTCGGCCTTGGGGTGGACGCCGGGATATTTGGGCGAGAACCAGAGCGGCACAGTCCGCAAACACGCCAGCGGCTGAGCTGGAACATACTGAACGATGCCCCGCAGTTGTTCCCGCAAGAGCGCGAGCGCCGCGTCGGTTGCACCGGCTTCTTGTTCACGCAGCCGGTCGCTGACGAACACCGTCCAGCCTTCGATCTTGAGGGTTTGATGGCCGGGCGCCGTGGCAGCCCGCGTTGCCGTTTGCCCCATGGCCAGATTCACGGTGGCCCGATTCGCGGCGCTCAGTGCGGCCAGGCCGACCAGCAGGATGATTCGGAGCGTTTTGATCACCGCGTGGTCCTGTTCCGGCTGTGGGTCGGGGATTGCAAGCTGCCGGGATTTGGCGGCAGCCCGGCCGTTGCCAGCCGGCTTTCTTCCGGCGAGGATACGTGCTTTGTACGCGATATCAAGTATGCTGGTGCCCGGCGCGGCGAGAATTCGCGCGCCGCGTGCATTCGGCACACCTGGCTGTTTTGCGTCTGAGAATTCGTCATGCGACACTTGCCGATCGATCCTGCCTTGTTCATCGACAATCGGGCCCGGCTGCGGCAACTGCTCCCCCGCGGCGCGCTGGCCGTGCTCAACGCCAACGACGTGCTGCCCACGAATGCCGACGGCTCGCTGCCGCTGGTGCCCAACGCCGACCTGTTTTATCTCTCGGGCATCGAGCAGGAAGAATCGATGCTGCTCATCGCGCCCGACGCGCCGGACGAGAACCTGCGCGAAATCCTCTTCGTCCGCGAGCCCAATGAGCAGCTCAAGACCTGGGAAGGCCACAAGCTGAGCAAAGACGAAGCCACGCAAATCTCGGGCGTGCGCACGGTGAAATGGCTCAGCGAGTTTCCCAAAACGTTTCATGCAGCGATGTGCGACGCCGAGTGCGTGTTCCTCGATACGAACGAGCACAAGCGGGCCGCCGTCGAAGTCGAGACGCGCGACGCCCGGTTCATCGAGGACTGCCGCCGCCGCTATCCGTTGCACGCGTACCACCGACTGGCGCCGCTGATGCACCGGCTGCGGGTGGTCAAGTCACCGGCCGAAATCGAACTGCTCGAGCAGGCCGTCCGCATTACCCGCGACGGATTCCGCCGCGTGCTGGAGTTCGTCGAGCCGGGCGTCAACGAATGCGAAGTCGAGGCCGAGTTCATCCACGAGTTCACCCGGCAGCGTGGCAAGTTCGCCTATACGCCAATCGTCGCCTCGGGCGCCAATGCGTGCGTGCTGCATTACACTGCCAACGACCAGCCGTGTCGAGCGGGCGACTTGCTGTTGCTGGACGTGGCAGCCAGCTACGCCAACTACAATGCCGACCTGACGCGCACGATCCCGGTCAGCGGCCGCTTCACCCCGCGGCAGCGCGCCGTGTACGACGCGGTCCTGCGCGTCATGCGGTCCGCCCTCGCCGGAGCCACGGTCGGCACGCTGCACCGCGATTGGACGCACGAAGCGAAGTTGTTGATGAACCACGAACTGCTGCGGTTGGGCCTGCTCACCGCCGAGGACATCGAGCAGCAGACGCGCGACGAACCGGCCTGCCGCAAGTATTTCATGCACGGGCTGGGTCACCCGCTGGGCCTCGACGTTCACGACGTCGGCCTGCTGCACGAGCCGCTGGCTCCCGGCTGGGTGTTGACCGTCGAGCCGGGCATCTACCTTCCGGAAGAAGGTTTTGGCGTGCGGATCGAGAACAACGTACTGGTCACGGCCGACGGCCCGATCGACCTGATGGCTGAGATTCCAGTCGAAGCCGACGAGATTGAAGCCTTGATGAACGGATAAATTCGATGCATCTCCCCTGGCAAGGCGTCTTCCCGGCGCTCACCACGCAGTTTCACGCGGACCAATCCCTCGATCTGGAGGCCACGGCTCGGCACTTCGAAATCATCATCGAGTCGGGCGTCGACGGCCTGGTCGTCTGCGGTTCGCTCGGCGAGAACCAGGCCTTGGAGCCGGCGGAAAAGCGCCGGGTCGTGCAACTGGCCGTACACGCCGCGCGTGGCCGCCTGCCGGTGCTCACCGGCGTGGCCGAAAGCAGCACGGCCGCCGCTTGCCGCTATGTCGCCGACTGCGAACAACTCGGCGTCGCCGGCTGCATGCTGATGCCGGCCATGAACTATCGCGCCGACGCGCGCGAAGCCATCACGTACTTTCGCACGGTCGCGGCCGCCACCCCGCTGCCCTGGATGCTCTATAATAACCCGGTCTCGTACTTCGTCGACACGACGCCGGCGCAGTTGCAAGAGCTCGTCGACGTGGAAAACCTGGTGGCCATCAAGGAAAGCTCCGGCGATCCGCGACGCATCACCGAACTGCGGCTGGCGGTGGGCGATCGCTTGGCCCTGTTCACCGGCGTCGACGATCTGATCCTGGAATCGTCGATCCTGGGCATCGACGGCTGGGTCGCGGGCACCGGCATGGCTTTTCCGCGCGACAACCAATTTTTCTGGGGGCTCACGCGGGCCGGCCGGTGGGACGAAGCCCGCGCGTTCTATCGCTGGTTCTCGCCCCTGCTGAAGCTCGACTCGCACCCGAAGTTCGTGCAGTACATCAAGCTCTGCCTGCAAGAAACCGGGCTCGGCAGCGAATGGGTCCGCGCGCCGCGGTTACCGCTGGCGGGCCAGGAGCGCGAGCAGGTGCTGCGGATCATTCGCGATGGGATCGCGCGGAGGCCGAGCCTTTCGGAATCGTGCCCTCCAGCAAAAAGATAGGTGGCCGATGCGGCGGATTCAGGTGATCGATTCGCACACGGCCGGCGAACCCACGCGCGTGGTCATCAGCGGCGGCCCCGATGTGGGCCGCGGCACGATGGCCGAAAAGCTCGCCCGATTTCGCGACCAGCACGACCGGTTTCGCTCGGCGCTGGTCAACGAGCCGCGCGGCAGTTCGGCGCTGGTCGGGGCGCTGTTGTGCGAGCCTGGCGATCCGTCGCTGACGGCCGGCGTCGTGTTCTTCAACAACGTCGGTTACCTGGGCATGTGCGGACATGGGACGATCGGGGTCGTCGTCACGCTGGCGCATCTCGGACGCCTCACGCCCGGAGCCGTGCGGCTGGAGACCCCGGTCGGTGTGGTGACCGCCACCCTGCACGCCGACGGGTCGGTTTCCGTTGCCAATGTCGCCTCGTATCGCCGGACCAAGGGCGTCGTGATCGAGGTGCCGGGCGTCGGATCGGTGACCGGCGACGTGGCCTGGGGCGGCAATTGGTTCTTCCTCGCCGAGTCGACCGCGATGCCGTTGGACTTGGCGCACGTCGACGAGCTGACCGCCTACGCCTGGAACGTGCGGCGGGCGGTCAACGCACAGGGCTTTCCGGAAGTCGATCACGTCGAACTGTTCGGCCCGCCGCACGCTGCCGAGGCGCAGTCGCGGAACTTCGTGCTCTGCCCGGGCAAGGCCTACGATCGCTCGCCGTGCGGCACTGGCACCAGCGCGAAGCTGGCCTGCCTGGCCGCCGACGGCAAACTGGCCGAGGCCGCGGCGTGGGTCCAGGAAAGCGTCATTGGCAGCACGTTCAGCGGCAGCTACCGCTGGCTCGACCGCGCGGCCGGCACGGTCATACCCACGATCACCGGCCGGGCTTTCATCCAGGCCGAGGCCACGCTCCTGCTGGACGATCGCGATCCGCTCTGCTGGGGCATCGGAGGTTAACGTGTCGCGGCACGTCGTGATCGTCGGCGGTGGCGTAATCGGCCTCTGCACGGCCTGGTATGCGGTCCGGCGCGGTCTGCGCGTGACCGTCGTCGAACGCGGCGGGCCCCAACGCGACGGCTGCTCGTTCGGCAACGCCGGATTGATCGTGCCCAGCCATTTCGTACCGCTGGCGGCGCCGGGCATGATCTCGCTGGGGCTGCGGATGCTGGGCAATCCCGAGTCGCCGTTCTACGTCAAGCCGCGGCTGTCGTGGGACCTGCTTCGCTGGGGCTACCGATTCTGGAGGGCCGCGACCGCCGATCGCGTGCGCCGCAGCGCGCCGCTGCTGCGAGACCTGCACTTGGCCAGCCTCGCCAGCTACGAGGAGCTTGCCGAGCAGTGCGGCCACGAGTTTGGACTCCAGCGCGAGGGACTGCTGATGCTCTGCAAGACGCAGCAGGCACTGGAGCACGAGGCCCAAACTGCCCACATGGCTCGCGAACTCGGGCTGGCGGCCGAAATCCTCGACGCCGCCCAAACCGCGGCGCGCGATCCGGGCACGAGGTACGATATCGTCGGCAGCGTCTACTATCCACGCGATGCCCACCTCGCGCCGGATCGCTTGATGCGGGCGCTGCAAACGCGGCTCGAAGCGCAAGGCGTGTGCTTCGCGTGGCACGCCGAGGCCAAGGCTTGGCAGACGTCGGCCGTCTCCTCGGGCCAGCGGCGCGTCGTGTGGGTCGAGGCCGGCGGCCAGCGTCTCGAGGCCGACGAGTTCGTGCTTTGTGCCGGATCGTGGTCGCCGGCCACCGCCCAGGGACTGGGGTTGACGCTGCTGGTGCAAGCCGGCAAGGGATATAGCCTCACGCTCCAGCAACCACGCGCGCTGCCGCGGCTGGGCGCCGTCTGTGTCGAGGCCCGGCTGGCCGTCACCCCGATGATGGGACGCTTGCGGTGCGGTGGCACGCTGGAACTCTCGGGCCGGAACCAGACGATCGATCCGCGCCGCGTACGCGGGATCGTGCGCGCCGTGCCGCGCTACTATCCCGATTTCCGAGAGGAAGATTTCGTGGGCGTCGAGCCGTGGTGCGGGCTCAGGCCTTGCTCGCCAGACGGACTGCCGTATCTCGGCCGGACGGCGCGCTATTCGAACCTGATCGTCGCCACCGGCCACGCCATGCTGGGGATCAGCCTGGGGCCGATCACCGGCCGGCTCGTGGCACAACTGCTCTGCCACGAGCGGCCCGCGATCGATCTGGCGCTCCTCTCGCCCGACCGCCACGGGGCCAACGATTCGCGACCACTCAGTGCGGCTGCGCGTTCCAGCGGCGCCGAGGCATGACACGCTCAAGCCGCATCCGTGCGAGCAGATCAGCGGAAGAAGGGTTTGGCGTACGGCCGAACAGTTCCGCACAAAAAAATCAGGGCACCAAGCCGGCGTGCGGGGAATCCGTTTCGCGCGCGACCGGATCTTGCCGGTAGAACTCGCGCAGGCAGGCGTAGAGCTCGGGATGCCGATGCTGCAGCGCCGCAGGCCGCTGGAAAAACGTCTCGGTGGCGACGGCAAAGAACTCGGCCGGACTGGTCGCGCCATAACAATCGAGCAGCGCCGCATGCCCATGCGAGCAAGCATGCACCAATTCATGGTAATGCTCACCGACGACCTTGGTCCAGCGCTCGGCTTGCGCGGCCGTCGCCAACGGCGGCACGCCGTCGGCCCGGCGCCCGTTGAGCATGTCGAGCTGATGGGCAAACTCGTGCAACACCAGGTTGCGACCATGCGCATGCTGTAGCCCGCCGGTCAGGACGTCGGACCAGGACAGGATGACCGGCCCTCGATACCAGGCTTCTCCCTGTCGGGCGGAATCCCGCTCGATCACGATTCCAGGCCCCGACGCCGCACTCGGGCGGGCCACATACGCGTCGGGATAAACCAGGATCGACAGCACGTGGTCAAAGTATTCGGCGTCCAGGCCGAGCACCAGGATCGCGACCAGCCCGGCAACCGTCACCCGCACTTCGTCCGTAATCTCTTGGCCGCCACAGCCTTCCCAATGCTTTTCGGCCGTAAAGATTTGGACGTAATCGCGCACGCGAGCCTGCTCGTCGGCCGTGAGT
>DATCFX010001273.1:0-6796 GCA_036509275.1 Pirellulales bacterium
GGTTTTCCCCTCGAAGCCGCTCAAGGCCCTGGCGATGGAGCACCCGGTGTTTCATACCGTCTACGACATCACCAGCCTCGAAGCCCATCATGGCAAGTGCAAGCCGCTGGAAGGCATTACGATCAACGGCCGGTTGGGCGTGATCTATTCCGAAGACGGCCTGAACGACACGCCGCACACGCAGGGCTGTTGCTGTTGCGGCGGCAACGAGGTGAGCAACGCGATTCAAGTCAACGTCAATATCCTGGCTTACGTGCTGACGCACTGATGCGGCGCATGATGACGAACAGCGTGTTCCATCCATGCCGCCGGCTGCGAGGTCTTGCGATCGTGCCGCTTGCCATACTCTCCGGCTGCCACGCCAAAGCTCCTGCCGCAGCGCCGGCGGTGCAAATCATCGTCAGCGGCGACACGGCCGGTTGGATCGTCCCTTGCGGCTGCACCACCAAACAGCTCGGTGGCCTGCCGCGCCGCGGTGCGTACGTGGCCGCCGCGGGCCGCCCAGCCGAAGTCGTGGTCGCCGATGTCGGCGGTGCGCCCGGCGGCACCAGCCCCTACGACCTGCACAAGTTCGCGGCGATCCTGCGCGGCGAGCACCTCATGGACGTCGCCGCGCACAACATCGGCGCCGCCGAGGCGCGGCTCGATGCGCAGGTGCTCGTGCGGCTGGCATCCGAGGCCGGCGTGCCGCTGGTTTCGGCCAATGTCCGCGGTCCCGGCGGCCGGCACCTGGTCGCCCCGCTACGGATCGTCACGGCCGGCGGCCGCAAGATCGCCTTGACCGGCGTTCTGTCGCCGAGTTTGGCCGGCCGCATGGCCGGCGTCGATCCGCCGCGTCAGGCCGTGCTCGACGCGCTGGCGGCGATCAGCCCGCGCCCCGACCTCGTAATCGTCCTGGCCTATCTGCCCACCGACGAGCTGCGCGAGCTCACTCGGCAATTGCCCGAGGCCGATGCCGTCATCGGTGGTCCGACCGGGCAGAGCATTCCGCCCGAGCGAGTGGGGCCGACCCTGTTGGCTTCGGCCACGAACAAGGGCAAGTTCCTTGTGCATTTGACCGCGGACAGTAGCAAACCATTGCGCGGCACCATCGCGGAAATGTCCGACCGCTGGCCCGACGATGCCCGGCAGATCGCCAACCTGGACCGCTATCGGGCCAGCCTGGCCGAGCGCGATTTTTCGGCTGGCGATACTTCGCTGGCGCTCGCGCTGCCGGGCACGGCTGCGGCCGGCTATCGACTCGCCGGCACGGAGGCCTGCCGCCGTTGCCATGCCGACGATCATCGCGTCTGGAAATCTTCACCCCACGCGCACGCCTGGCAAACGCTCGCCCAGCGCACCGCCTGGGCCGACCCCGACTGCCAGCAATGCCACACCACTGGCTACGGGCTGCCGGGCGGTTTTGTCTCGGCCCGCCGCACGCCGCGGCTGGTCGACGTCGGATGCGAAAGTTGTCATGGCCCTTCGGCCGCGCACGTTGCGCATCCGGCAACGCACACTGCCTGGTTCGCGCTGGCCGCCGACCGCTGTGTCCGCTGCCACGATCATGAGAACAGCCCGCAGTTTGCCTACGACAGCTACTGGCCGCGGATCGAGCATGGGCCTGCGGCCAACTCGTCAGGCGCGGCCGCGGACGACCATTCGCCGGAGTCGAAACCATGAAGTTTGCACGCCGGCTGCCGGCACTGCTGATGACGAGCGCGCTCGTGGCCAGCGCGGCTGCGCCGGCGGCCCCGGCTAAAGACCGACCGTCGCTGCCGTGGATCGATAGCCTCGAAACGGGCTTGCGGCGCGCCGTGGACGAAGGCCGGCCGCTACTGGTGCGCGCCAGCGGCGAGTCGTGTCCCTGGTGCAAAAAGCTCGAACAAGAACTCCCCAATGCCGAGGTCCAAACGGAATTGGCGAACTGGGTGCTGGTCGCAATCGACGTGGAGCATTCGTCGCAAGAAGTCCAGCGCTTGGGCATCGGCCCGATCCCGGCGCTGCGGGCCTTGAGCCGGCAGGGGGCGATTGTCGCCAGCCACGACGGCTATTTGCCGCCGGCCGACCTCGTCGCGTGGTTGGCCGCTGCGCGTGACAAGCTGGCCGCGGTGCCCGACGACGCCCTGGCCGCGGAAGGTGAGCCGACGGCGGTGGACGTTGTGCGGTTGGTGCGGGCCTTGGGTGTCGCCGATGCGACGATCCGTGAAGCGGCCCTGCGGCGGCTGTTGCCGTATCCGGTGGCCAGCGTGCCGGCCGTGGTTCGCACGATGCACGCGGGCAAACTCGGTGCCCGGCTGGCCGCGCTCGAACTCTTGCGGCAATGGCAGGCCCCGATCGACGCGCTCGACCCCTGGCAGCCCGACTCGCTGTCGCCCCAGCGCCTGGCCGCGCTCGACGCTTGGGCCACCCGCGCCGCGCTGGGCCGAATCGCCGTCGGCGGGCCGCTCGATGCCGCCGAACTGGCCGCAGCCCGTGCGGATATCGCGCGCATGCTGGCCGCCTCCGACGGCGAGTCGCTGGCCATCATGGAACGGCTGGCAAGGTTCGGCCCGCGGCTGTTGGACGAAGTCCGGGCCGACGCCGCGCGCGCCGAGACGGACGAAGCGCGACAGCGATTGACCGCCTTGCGCTATCGCCTCGTGGCTTCAACCCGGCGGGTGCTCGAGTGGCCCGGCGGCATTCAGCGGCTGGCTTCGCACGATGCCGACGAGCGGCATCGGGCGGCCGACGAACTGGCCGCGCACGCCGCGGCCGACGACCAGCCCCTGCTGCTGGAGCTGTTCGCCGATCCCGATCCGCTGGTGCGCGAGCTCAGCTTGCGGGCGTTAAAACTGGTCGCCGCGGATCCCGGCGCGGCGTCCAACGCCTTGGCCCATTTGCTCGAGGATCCGGAGCCCAACGTCCGCGCCGCGGTGCTCAAGCAACTGGCCGACGCGCCGCCGATGTCGATGGTGCCGCGGTTGTGCGCCTATGTGCTCAAGGAGCCGGATGCGGATCTGGTGGTCCACGCCATCCGCGCCTTGCGGGCTGCCAAAAGCCCGACTGCCATCGACAGCCTGATGAAGCTGCTCGATCACGGCCACTGGCAGGTGCGGGCGGAAGCGGCCGAAACCTTGGGCAAGATCATCGAGGAAGCCAAGCAAGGTCCCAACGCCAAGACGGCCGACGCTTACGCGGCGCTAATCGGCCGCTTGTCCGACGACGATGCGTTTGTCGCCAGCCGCGCCACGGCCGCGCTCAAGGGCATGGACCTGGTGGACGCCGTGGGGCCGATGATCAAACTGGTCGAGCGGCATCCGGAAATCGCACCCAGCGTGATCGAGGCCCTCGTGGCTCAACCTCAGATGCGCGCCAAAGCGATGCCCCAATTGCGCAAATTCGCGACCCACCCCGACCCCGCAGTGCGGGCAGCGGCGATTGCCGGGCTGTGCGAATCGATACTGGATGCCGAACCCGAGCTTTCCGCCGCGCTTGCGGATCCGAACTCGCAAGTGCGGACGGCTGCCGCTCGGGCGATTTTCAAGGCGCGCGACGCAGAGCGGGAAGCGGCGTTTCGTAGCTTTGCGATGAACGCGGCACAGAGCGAAGTGTCGGTCGACTCGAATCGGTCCGGCACATTCGTGGTCAAAGAAGTCACTTCGCCAGGACCGTTGGGACTCATTACCGGCGGCCTGAAAACGCTGCTCGGCGCCTACCGCGCCGGCAAAGCCAAGCCATCCAAGCCAAAAGCCGACGACAAGCAGCCGAAGGAGATCGCGAAAGAAAAGAAAAAAGAAACGGACGAGGCCAAGCCAGCGGACGCTTCACCGGCCGAGGACGAGCCGCACGATGCCTGGACCGCTTGGATTCTGAAATCGCAGCCGGGAAAACACCGCCCGACGTCGATGAAATGGATGGAACGCCTGGCCGGCCCGCTGAAAAAACTGCTGGCCGCCAAGGACGAAGATGAGCGGCTGGCGGCGGCGACGGCGCTGGTGGCGCTCGGGTACTCGCCCGATGCCATGCCCACGCTGTTGGCGGCGGCCCGACAGCCGCATCCCAAGTCCAGCGTCATCGCCAGCGTCTTGCCGTGGCTCCTGTGGTCCCAACGGCGGGAGCTGTTCGAGTGCCTGATCCAGCACCTGTCGGCCGACGACAGCGACAGGCTGTTTCAGCAGTTGACCGAAATCCCGGACGCGCGCGCCGCGGACTTGCTGTGGCCGGCGCTGGCCGATCCGGGCGTGTCGGGCCGGCGTGCAATGGCCATTTATCTGGCACTTCAGCCAGCGTATCTCGGCCAGCAGTACTACAATATCTCGGCGGTCTCGGCGACGCGGAAGAAGCGGATGCTCGCGGAGGCCGAGGCCAAGATCGATCCCCAGCGGCATTGGCAGACCGTGGCCGCGCTGGCATTGGTGGCCAACGCCAAGCCAGAACTGGCCAGCGAACTGGCCGCCAAGCTCGCCGCCGACGCCAAAGCCGACGACGCCTTGCGTCGCGATGCCTTTCAGCTCTCGCTGCTGTGCGGCGGCAAGGTCGCGGGCAGGAAGGCGGCGATCGCTGCACTCAACGACGCGCGGCCCGGCGTCCGCCGCGTGGCGCTCCTCTATCTCACGTCGGGAGGCGATTCGCTGAACGTGCTTGGCACGGAATTCTATCTATACTTGCAGAACCCCGTCGTATTTTTTTCCGGGGATACCACCCGAGGCGAATCACTCGAGGCGCCTCACGGCCTGACGCCCGAGATGCTCTCGCCGCTCGTGGGCGATGCCAATGCCGACAACGCCGCGCGGGCCAGGTTTCTGCTCGTGCTGTTGGGCCAGCACGAGCAGCTGGCGCCGCTGGTTGATTACTGGCGCGCCCATCGCCTGACCGACAGTGCCTGGACCAAGCTCGTGTATCGGGCCATCGCCGCCGCCAACGACGCCGGTCAGGTACACGTGCTCATCGAGATTTATAAGAAGCTGGAATCTGGGGAACTGAAGGACTTCTATTGGACGATCCGCAGCATGACGGGCCCCGAAGTCCTGAAGCTGCGCAAGCAAATCCGTAGCGAGCACGGCGCGAGCGTGCTGCAATGAATCCGTGCAATGCACACAAGACCGGTTTTCAGATGAGGAACTTTCCGATGAAGCGACCCCTGTTTGCAGTGTTGATGTGTACCTTGGCGGCAATCTCCGTACAGCCGGCCGCGGCGGCCGATCCCGCCGGCACGGTCAGCAGCACCGGCTCGGCGAAGTTGGAACTGCCGCCGGCCCTGCTGCGGATCAAAGTGGATCTCTCGGCCAGCGGCAAGGACATCGGCGGCGCGCTGGCCAAACTCAAAGACCTGCGGCAGGCGGCCGACGACCAAGTGCGGGCCTTGGGCGCCCGGCCCGACTCGATCCACTTCAGCCCTCCGACCACCGGCAAGGGCAACGACCCGGCCCGGCAGATGCAGGCGATGATCCAGCAGCGGCTGCGCGGCCGGGGCAAAAAGGTGGCCGCCGCGACGACCGTCAGCGTGTCGACCACGCTCTCGGCCGAGTGGCCGCTCGCCGGCGGCAATCCGGACGAGCGGCTGATCGCTGCCGCCGCGCTGTGCGAAAAAATCAAGGCCGCCGACCTGGCCGGCGTGAAAAGCGCGAAAGCCCAATCGGCCGAAGACGAAGAGTTGGCCGAAGAATCGGCGGGCATGGCCCAGACGTTTTCGGGGCAGATGGGCGAGAACCAACCGCAGCCTGGCATGCCGAGTTTTGCCTTCGTGGCCAGGCTCTCGGACCAGCAGCGGGCCAAACTGCTGGCCGAGGCCTTTGACGACGCGCGGCAGCAGGCCGGCCGGCTGGCATCGGCCGCCGGCACGCAACTGGGCCCGCTGATGCAGCTCAGCGCCAACACGGCCGCCGACGAGAACCCGTACGCGCGGGCCTGGGCCGCCTATGGCATGGTGCAAGGACAGAACATCGAGCATGCGGCCTCGGAGGCCGTCGGCACCGAGCCGGGCCAGCTCGTCTACCAAGTGCTGGTGCAGGCTTCGTTTGGGTTGAAGCGGTAAGGATGGGCGCGGGCGCGCGTGGATTGCCACCGCCCCACCGCTTATAAACACTCTTTAGGCACCATCTCACTTGCCACCAAGGAACCCCACCGTCATGCGTTCACGATCGCTGGCCACCGCGCTGTTGCTGCTGGCGGCCGCTTGCTCGAATCTGCAGGCACAAAACAAAAAGGCCCCTTCGCCCGACGATCAATATGTGCCCGGCCCGGACTCGCAGCCGCACCCCGGCGTGCCCAAGGGCACGGTGACTAAATACGGGTGGAACCACAGCAAGATCTACCCGGGCACGGTGCGCGACTACTGGGTCTACGTGCCCGCGCAATACGATCCGGCCAAACCGGCCTGCGTGTTTGTCTGTCAGGACGGAGAACTCTACAAGGCGAGCACGGTTTTCGACAATCTGATCGCCAAGCACGAAATGCCGGTCACGATCGGCGTTTTCATCAAGCCGGGCGACGTGCCGCTCAAGCCGGGCGAGCCGCCGCGCAAGCGGCCCGACGGCCGGCCGGCGGGGCCCAAGAACCGCAGCCTAGAATACGACACGCTCAGCGACGCTTACGCCCGCTTCCTGCTCGAGGAGATTCTGCCGGAGGTCGGCAAGCACTACAACCTGACCACCGATCCGGAAGGGCGCTGCATCGCCGGCAGCAGCTCGGGCGGAATCTGCGCCTTTACCGTGGCCTGGCAGCGGCCCAACGCGTTTCGCAAGGTGTTTACCACGGTGGGCAGCTTCACGAACATCCGCGGCGGCAACAAGTATCCCGACCTGGTGCGATTGGCGCCCAAGAAGCCGATTCGCAT
>DATCFX010001274.1:0-8336 GCA_036509275.1 Pirellulales bacterium
GGATCGGCTCGGGCAGCGCCACGCGCGTCCCCGGCGGCAATTGACACACGGCAAAGGCATCGGCCCCGGGAATTCCGAGCACAAACTTGCTGGCATCGACGTGCATGTCGCAGTTGGCTACCAGATTGGGCGGCATCAACACCAGCGTGGCATCGGCCAGGCGATAGCCGGCTGCCTGTTTATCCAGCAGCCAGGCCAGCGTGTAAATGCGGCCGTCTCGCGGATCGACCAGGCAGGCATAGCGCACCATGACAGGCACGTGCTGGCCGTTGCGGACCCAGGTGGCGGGCGAATCCACGAGTGCCATCGTCGGCGATCGAGCGACGATCAGAATCTGGTTCAGATGCTCTTCCGTCTTCGAGAGCACCAGGCCGGCAATCCAACTCAGCTTGGCGCCCAGTTGCCGATAACTGGCGTCCGAGTGCGAGAGGATCGTGTCCTTGCCGTCCACCTGCGTGCCCAGGCCGATCGCCATCCGCTCCAACTGATAACGCCGCCGTCCGCCCGCGTCGTGCGCGCGCGCTTTGACCACAATGGCGCTGAAGAACAACCCCGCCAACTCGAGGGTCGACGGCGACACCTGGTCGACGTCGCCGCTGGTCACGCGCGGCTGGCTCTTGATAACCAGTTGCGACCAACCGGGCGGAGCGCGGTTGGCGATGACCGTGCCCGGTTCGATGCGCTCGATCGGCCGCGGGACAAACGGGGCCGCGGGCACCTGGGCCATCGCCGCCGAAGCGCTCAAGGCAAACAGGGCCGCGAGCGCGTAAATTCCGTTCAGCGGCTTGCGAGCCATGTGTACGTTTCTCTCGATGCCCAACCAATTTACCGAGGGTCTGCGAATTGCGCTCGATCGCGCAGACTAGCGCATCATAGAAAGCGAGTCAACCGCACCACCACTGGCCGTTCGTAGCTGGCCAGCCGTCGCTCTGGGCTCGGGCGGTTTCTATCTGCCGCCGGATTTTTCGAGCGTCGGCTCGGGCTGCCAGAGATAGAGGAACGTGGGCAGCTTGGCCCGATCGAGGCCGGGCAGGCTGAAGGGGAACAGGCCCGATTGGAGCGGCACGTTGGGCGTGATGGAATACGGCGTGTAGGCCCGGTCGGCCATCCGATGGTAGAGCACGACCGAGGCCTGCGGCGCTCCGCCGGCCTGCCGGGCCATGGCGATGCAATCGTCCAGATAGCCGATCGAGTTGATCAGTCGCAGGTCCAGCGCCTGCCGGGCCGTGAAGACCCGGCCGTCGAACACGCTGGGATCCACCGGCGAGGGCAAGTGCCGAGCCATCGTCACCAGTTCGCAAAAGCGGGCGTGGAACTCGTCGGCCATCGTTTGCAGCAGCAGTCGCTTCGAGGCGTCGAGGCCCCGGACCGGCGAGCCCAGATCGATGTTGTCGCCCGACTTCACCGGTGTGGCGACGACATTGTATTGGGCCATTGCATCCGCGAGGTTGTACACGTTCAGCACCACGCCGATGCCGCCAGTAATGGTGGTCGGATGTGCGACAATCTGATCGGCCGCAGTCGCCAGGTAATACGCACCGCCGGCGGCCACGTCCATCAGGCAGGCAATCACGGGCCTTCCGGTGCGCGTGCGGAATTCTTGCAAATCGTGGTGCATGATGTCGCTGGCCGTGACTCCGCCGCCAGGGCTGTTGATGCGAACCACCACGGCCCGCACGCTGGGGTCGCGGGCGGCGGCCGTCAGCCGCTCGTGGAACATGGCGACCGGATTCTCGCCTTGCGAGTAGGGGCCTGACATGTCCATGTTCAACAGCAGCCCATCGACGTCGATCACAGCCACCTTGAGCGTCGTACAAGGGTCGACCCGCTCGACGGCCATCGGCACGACCGGTCCGGCGGGGGCGGCTTGGGCCGTGACCTTGGAATTGGTCGAAACGCAGATGCCGCCCTTACAGCCCGACAGCGCCAGCGTCACTGTGCAGCAGCAGAGGCAGCAGTAGAGACCAAAGCGATCCATAGGCATCTCAGCCTCGGGGGGTCCGGACCCCATCCGTCGGGCGCTGGCTGCAAGGCCGGACTAAACATCTGGACTAATCATCGTCGCTCGCATTGACGCGGCGACAGGTGCTGGCGGAAAGCTCGGCACAGCTTCTCAGGACGCCGCCCCGGCTTGTGGGCAGGTCAGCAGGGCCAAAAGCTATGGCCCGCGCATTCGTCAATTCCGTCACAGTCGCCCGTTCGGCGCTGGCCAAATAAGCGGCGATTGATGCGAAAAGTGTGGCCATCTTGACGGCGCTTTTGCCGTCAGCCGCGAGCCGCGCCAAAAGTCGCCGGTCTTCAACGGCATAGGTGTTGCTCGAAAATGGGCAATTTGTAACAAAAGACGCTGCGCTCCGGGCAATCTTGCAGCGAATAATAGATAGGGGTGTTCCCTGCGGTCGTTTCCCGCCTTGCGTGCGGTATCCCTGAATCTCGCGCGTCATGTCATGGCGCGCACGGAGTTTGCTCGATTCTGTTCGGGCAAGTTCCTTCTCGTGTCACTTCCCACGGCTTGTTGTCGCTCGCGCTATGGCTATTAATCAGGCTTTGCCCACCGCGTCGGATGCCTCAGAAATTGCACACCTGGTGGAGATGGTGCGCCAGCGCGCCAGGCAACATCCCGAGCGGCCCGCGTATATTTTTCTGCCCGATGGCGAGCAGGAGCAGGGTCGGCTGACGTTCGGCGAACTCGACCGCCGCGCAGCGGCGCTGGCCGCGCATTTGCAAGCGCGCTCGCTGGCCGGCGAGCGAGCGCTGTTGGTCTACGACCCGGGCTTGGAGTACATCGTCGCCTTTTACGGCTGCCTGTATGCCGGTGTGATCGCCGTGCCCGTGTATCCGCCGGACCCGCTGCGCTTCAATCGCGTGTTGCCGCGCCTGATGAGCATTCTCGAGCAGGCCGAAGCCCGGGTGGTGCTCTCGTCGACGGAAATCCTGGCGTGGAGCCGGCAGTTTTTCGTCAAGTCGCCGAGGACGGAGCACGTGCTGGCCACCGACGCGCTGGTCCACGCCGGCGACGAGGGCCAATGGCTGCCGCCGGCCATCGACGGCGAGAGCATCGCGTTTTTGCAATACACGTCCGGCTCGGGCGGCGACCCCAAAGGCGTGATTCTCACGCACGGCAACTTGCTGGCGAACCTCGAGCAGATGGGCCGCATGCACCACGAGGGCGCCAGCGCCGTGCTCTGGCTGCCCCCATATCACGACATGGGCCTGATCGGCGGCATCCTGCTGCTGGCCTATCGCGGCTGCCCGCTGGTTATCATGCCGCCGCTGGCGTTTGTGCAGCGGCCGCTTCGTTGGCTCGAAGCGATCTCGCGCTACGGGGCCACGTCGTCCGGCAGCCCGAATTTCGGCTACGAACTGTGCGTCAAGAAGATCGACCCGGCCGAGTGTGCGGGCCTGGACCTGAGCACTTGGCGCCTGGCGTGCAACGGCTCGGAGCCGATCCGGTCCGACACGCTCGAGCGGTTTTTCGAAAAATTCGCCCCCTACGGCCTGCGGCGCGAGACGTTTTGCCCCTGCTATGGGCTGGCCGAGGCCACGCTGATGGTCAGCTGCGCGCCGCTGGAGCAGCCGCCGGTGCTGTGTACGCTGGATGCGGCCGAACTCGAAGCGCATCGCGTGCGGCCGGCCGGCGACGATGATGCGCCGACGCGGGCGCTCGTTTCCAGCGGCCAGCCGGTCGATCACGAACAGGTGCTGATCGTCGATCCCCACACGCTCCGCCCGTGCGCGGACGACCGCGTGGGCGAGATCTGGGTTTCCGGCCCGAACATTGCCCAGGGCTATTGGAACCGCCCGGAGGAATCGTCGGCGACGTTTGCCGCGCGGCTGGCCGGCGATGACGAGGCATCGTACCTGCGCACCGGCGACCTGGGCTTTTTGCTGAATGGCGAGCTGTTCGTTACCGGGCGAATCAAGGACCTGATCATCGTCGCCGGGCGGAATCATTATCCGCAAGATATCGAACGGACGGTGGAAGAGATTCATCCGGCGCTGAAACACGACGGCGGCGCGGTGTTTTCGGTCGAAGCGGGCGGCGACGAGCGCGTCGTGGTCGTGCAGGAAGTGCTGCGACCGCGCAAGCTGGACCTCGACGAGTTGACTCGGCAGGTGCGCCGCGCGGTGATCGAATTCCACGAATTGCCACTCTTGGCCGTGGTGTTCATTCAATCCGGCAGCCTGCCCAAGACTTCGAGCGGGAAAGTCCAGCGGCAGGCCTGCAAGGACATGTTCCTGGCCGGCGAGCTGCTGGTGCTGGCTCAGTGGCGGGCCGACGCGGCGCCGCCCAGCGCGGCCCAAAGCTCTGCGGAAGACGCACCGCAAACCAACACCGAGGAAGTGCTGGCCGGCCTGTGGAGCGAAGTGCTGGGCGTCTCGCAGCCGGGCCGGTACGACGATTTTTTTCTGCACGGCGGGCAGTCGCTGCTGGCCACGCAGTTGATTGCCCGCGTGGCCGACGTGTGGGATGTCGACCTGCCGCTGGTGGCGTTGTTCGAAGCACCGACGCTGGCCGGTTTGGCCGAGCGCATCGACGCCGCTCAGCAAACGGACACCAACAACGGCAATCACCCCGGCGCGCATGACCCGATTGTGCCGATTCGACGCCAGCCGGGCTTGCCGCTGTCGTTTGCGCAGCAGCGGTTGTGGTTCTTGGATCAACTCGAGCCTGGCAACCCGTTTTACAATTTGCCGACCGCCGCCCGGCTCATCGGCCCGCTCGACGTGCCGGCCCTGCGCCGCACGCTCGACGAGTTGGTCCACCGCCACGAGTCGTTAAGATCCCGCTTCTACGCCTGCGAAGGCCAACCGCGGCTGGACATTCAGCCGCCCGGGGCGGTGGAGCTGATGGAAGTCGACTTGCGGTCGCTGGCAGAGCCGATCCGCCAGCAGCAACTGCGCGAGCGGATGCGGCTGGAATCCCGACGGCCGTTTGATCTGGAGCACGGCCCGCTAGTGCGGGCGGCGCTCTTTCGCCTGGCGGAGCATGAGCACGTGCTGCTGGTGTGCCTGCACCACATTGTGGCAGACGGCTGGTCGCTGGGCTTGCTGGTGGGCGAAATGTCGGCCGTCTACGAGGCCTTTTGCCGCGGCGCGGAGTCGCCGTTGGCGCCGTTGGCACTGCAATATGTCGATTACGCGGCCTGGCAGCGCGAGCATCTGCCAGGCCCGCGGCTGGAACAGCAATTGGACTACTGGCGCGGCCAACTGGCACTCCTGCCGCCGGCGCTGGAGTTACCCAGCGACCGGCCTCGCCCGCCCCAGCCGACGTTTGCCGGCGCGCTGGAGTCGCGGCTCTTGGGGCCGGAACTCGGCCGGCAACTCGACCAGGCAAGCCGGTCCGCG
Source organism: Pirellulales bacterium (assembly GCA_036509275.1). GTDB lineage: Bacteria > Planctomycetota > Planctomycetia > Pirellulales > PNKZ01 > DATATB01. Next base: position 5,350 of record DATCFX010001274.1, read on the forward strand.
GGCGTCACGCCGTTCATGTTCTTGCTGGCCGCGCTGGACACGCTGCTGCACCGCTACACGGGCTGCGACGACCTGGTCATCGGCTCGCCGATTGCCGGCCGCAACCGCCGCGAGCTGGAGCCGCTGGTCGGGTTCTTTGCCAACATGCTGGTGTTGCGCACCGACGCGACGGGCGATCCGACGTTCCACGAGTTGCTCGGCCGCGTCAAGCAGGTCGCGCTGGGCGCTTACGCGCATCAGGACGTGCCGTTCGAAAAGCTGGTCAACGAGCTCGAGCCCACGCGCTGCCTGCACCGCTCGCCGCTATTCCAAGTGGCCCTGGTATTACAAAGCGCAGTGCTGCAAATCGCAGTGCTGCAAAACGGACCGCCGGCGGCGGATGGTCGGACTGCGATGCGGATCGAACCGCTGCTGGTCGACAACGGCACGGCCAAATACGACCTGACCCTCTACTGCTGGCCGCGGCCGCAGGGGCTGGAGTTAGTGGCCGAGTACAGCACCGAGCGCTTCGAGCCGGCGACAATGGCCCGGCTGCTGGCCGGATTGGAATCGCTGCTGGCGGCGGCCGCCGCACGGCCGCAACTGCGGCTTTCCGAATTGCCGGTGATGACCGAGAACGCTCGGCAGCAAGTGACCGTCTGGGGCACTGGCAAGCAACAGACTTTGCCGCCCGACACGCTGCCGGAACTGTTTGCTCGGCAGGCGGCGCAATCACCCGACGCCATCGCGGTGACCGACGGCCGCGGTTCGTTAACCTATCAAGCGCTCGACCGCCGCTCGAACCAACTCGCCCGCTATCTGCGGCGATTGGGCGTGGGTCCCGACGCGCTGGTCGGCCTGTGCGTCGGGCGCTCGTGCGACATGCTGGTGGGTTTGCTGGGCATTCTCAAGGCGGGCGGCGCTTACGTGCCGCTCGATCCGGCGTATCCCCCGCAGCGGCTGGCCCACATGCTGGCCGATGCCCAGGTGCGCGTGCTCGTAACGCAGACCGATCTGCTCGACCGGCTGCCGCCACACGACGCGGACGAAGTGCTGCTGGATGCCGCTCGGCCGAGCATCCAGCGCGAAGCGGACGACCCGCTCGTCGCGTGCGCACTGCCCGAGCACCTGGCTTACACGATTTATACCTCCGGCTCGACCGGCCAGCCCAAGGGCGTGGAGATTACGCATCGGTCGCTGGCCAATTTTCTCGCGTCCTTCCGCGACGCGCCCGGGCTCCGATCCGACGACATCCTGCTGGCGGTCACCACGTTGTCGTTCGACATCGCGGCGCTGGAGTTGTTCCTGCCGCTGGTGGTCGGAGCGCAGACGGTGATCGCCGAGCGCGAAGTCGCCGTTGATGGCCGGGCTTTGGCCGCGCTCATCGAGCGCTCGGGCGCGACGGTCGTGCAGGCTACTCCGGCCACCTGGCGATTGTTGCTCGCCGCCGATTGGCAGCCGAACCATAAATTAAAAATCATCTGCGGAGGCGAATCACTGCCGCCGGCGATGGCTGCGCAACTCGCCCAGCGCGCGGCGAGCCTGTGGAACGTGTATGGACCGACTGAAACGACGATCTGGTCGACCGTCCACGAAGTCCGCCGGCCCGGCCCGGAGGACATGGGCAACTCGGTGCCGCTGGGCCGCCCGATCGCCAACACCGAACTGTACGTGCTGGACCGCGATCGAAATCTCGTCCCCATTGGCGTGCCGGGCGAACTGTACATCGGCGGCCTGGGGCTGGCACGCGGCTACCGCAATTTGCCGGACCTGACGCGCGAGCGATTCGTACCGCATCCATTCACGAGCGACGCGGGAGCACGTCTGTATCGCACCGGCGACCAGGTGCGCTGGCTGGCCGACGGCCGGCTCGAGTTCCTGGGCCGTGTCGATCAGCAGGTCAAGTTGCGCGGCTATCGCATCGAGTTGGGCGAGATTGAAAGCGTGCTGTCGCGGCATCCGGCCGTGGCCGAAGCCGCGGTGCTGCTGCGAACCGACCGGCCCGGCGAGCCGCGGCTGGTGGCGTATTATGTCCGCGCGAGCGAGCCAAGCGTCGAACCGTCGGACCTCACCGGCTGGCTCAAGCGGCATTTGCCCGATTACATGCTGCCTGCCTGCTTCGTTCGCCTGGAGCGAATGCCGCGCACGCCCAACGGCAAGCTCGATCGGCACCGGCTGCCCCAGCCCGACGGGCTGGATGCCGAGCCGGCGAGCGATTATCTGCCGCCGGCCAGTGCCACCGAACAAGCCTTGGCCGACGTGTGGTGCGAGCTGTTGCACATTGCCCGCGTGGGGCGGCACGATCACTTTTTCGAACTCGGCGGGCATTCGCTGCTGGCCACGCAATTGGTGTCCCGCATCCGCGTGCAATGGGAGATCGAGTTGCCGCTGCGTGCGATTTTCGAGGCGCCCGAGCTGTGCAGCCTGGCCGCGCGGGTGGATGCCCAGTGCGCGCCAGCCGCGTCTGCCAGCCGGCTGCCGGCATTGGTACCCGTCGATCGCCAGCAGCGGTTGCCGTTGTCGTTTGCGCAGCAGCGATTGTGGTTTCTGGATCAGATGGAGCCGGGCAACCCCGTGTACGTATTGCCGGCGGCGGCCAGGCTGAGCGGCCCGCTGGATCGGGCGCTGCTGGCGCGCAGTCTGGCCGAAGTGGTGCGGAGGCAGGAAGGTTTGCGGACCGTGTTTCCGCGGCACGACGGCCAGCCGGAGCAGCACGTCCTGCCGGCCGGGCAGATCGACCTCGGTTACGTTGATCTGCGGAACCTGGCAGCCGGCGATCGCGAGCGTGAACTGGCCGGCCAGATGCGGGCGGCTGCGCGGCGGCCGTTCGACTTGGCGCGCGGGCCGCTCGTGCGAGCCATCTTGTTCGAACTGGCCGAGCGCGAGCACGTGCTGCTGCTGGTACTGCACCACATCGTGGCCGACGGCTGGTCGCTGGGCGTGTTGCTCGGCGACGTTGCGGCTACGTACCGGGCTTTGGCAGCCGGCCGTGCTGCGCCCGCCGCGCA
>DATCFX010001275.1:0-14486 GCA_036509275.1 Pirellulales bacterium
GTTCGCGATCGAGATGAATGTCGGCATACGATGGCTGCGCAGCTTGGTTGACGACGCCGAAGGCGCAACGGCCGTCGAATACGCCGTGATGCTGGCCATGATCCTGATGGTGCTCATCGCCGGCATTAGCGCCGTGGGTGGGCAATCCGGCGGAATGTGGGGCGGAATCCAAAAGAGCCTGCAAACCTTCGGCTTCGGCGGCTCATGACCGGCGGGAGCCGGTTAGGATCGACCGAAAAATAACCTCCGTCTTTCCCGGCCCCTCGCCGTGCCCTCTCCCGCAAGGGGAGAGGTGTCGCGGAGAAGTTACTTTTCGGCCGATCCTTACGCCGGCTCACCCCCCGAATTGCGACGCAGGTTGTCGTAAAGCAGAATCCCCACGAGCGATTTGCCGTCCCGGATGGCGCCTTGCTGCACCAGCCGCAGGCACTCGTCCCAATCGACGACCTGGGTTTCGATTTCTTCGCCTTCGTCGAGTCGCTGAGGTCCAACAGTCAACCCAGTGGCCACGTACAGCCGCATTAGTTCGTCCAGAATGCCCGGCGACGTATAGAACTCGCACAGCAGTTCCATCTGCTGAGCCTGGTAGCCGGTCTCCTCCTGCAGCTCGCGCAGGGCCGTATTTCGGGGATCTTCGCCCGGCTCGAGCGTGCCGGCCGGCAGCTCCAGCAGCGTTTGGTCGACGCCGGCCCGATAATTGCGGATCAGACACACCCGGTCGGGGGAGATCAATGGCAAAATGGTCACCGCCCCCGGATGCCGGACCACCTCGCGGGTGTGAGGGCGTCCATCGCCATCGCGGTATTCCAGGCTCACCACGCGAAAGCGGCGAGCTTCGAGCAGCGTTTTTTCCTGGCTCAAGCGAGTGACTCCGCGGTCGATTGCCCCGTGCTGATCGCGATGATAAGATAACTCGGGCAAGAACATTCTCCAAGCAGGCGAGCCCTCGGGCCGCCGTCAAGCGCGTCATGCGGGACCTGCTCAGTTGGAATTTGTCGCTTGGGCGCTGGGCAGGCGTGCATGTCCGGCTGCATGTCTTCTTTCTCTTGTTTGCCCTGTTCGCCCTGCATTTCGGGGCCCGCGAGCAGTTGCTAGGCTATACCTGCCTCGGCCTGCTCATCCTGCTGGTTAGTGCCCTGGCCCATGAGTTTGGCCACTGTGTCGCCGCCTGGAAGGTGGGCGGAGCTGCCGACCAGGTGCTGATCTGGCCGTTGGGCGGCCTGATGCACGTCAATGTCTCGCAGGACCCTCAGAACGAGCTGGTCACCTCGATGGCCGGCCCGCTCGTGAACATCTGCATTTGCCTGCTGCTGGCCCCCGTGCTGGTGCTGTTTCAGGAAGATGTGCTGCCGCTGTTCAATCCGTTGGTGCCGCCCATTCCGGCCACGGGCAAAGTCGCCTGGCTCGAGGGCGCGCGGCTGGCCTTTTGGTGCAACTGGCTGCTGGCCCTGGTGAATTTTCTGCCGGCCTTTCCCTTGGACGGCGGCCGCGCGTTGCGGGCCATGCTCTGGAAGCCCTACGGTTTTCGCACCGCGGTCGAGGTCGTGGTGCGCTCGGCCAAACTCGTGGCATTGGCGCTCTGGGTCACGAGCCTGCTGGTCTGGGAAACCTATCCGTTCGCCTCGCTGCCGCTGGCGATTTTCGGCCTGTTCCTGTTCTTCAGTGCCAAGCAGGAGGCCGAACGCCTGCACGAGCAGGACTCGGGCGACGGGCTGTTCGGCTACGACTTTTCGCAAGGCTATACGAGCCTCGAAAAGCATTATCAGGCGCACAGCCGCCGCAGCCCCGGGCCGCTGCGCAAGTGGCTCGATGCGCGTCGTGCCGCCCGGCTCGAGCGGCAGCATCAGATCGAGGCCGACGAAGAGCGCCGCGTCGACGAGATCCTCGCACGGCTGCAAGAGACCGGCATGCAAGGCCTCTCCGATGAAGAGCGGGCGCTACTCGATCGCGTCAGCGCCCGCTATCGCAATCGCCTGCGCGGTTGAGCGAAAAGCCGGCGCGTGCGCCCCCGGCGCGGCGTTCGACGCGAGCACCCGGGCTGAATGCTCACTGCGACAGTTCGTCGCACCGCCTGGCGTCCGGTAGCTTGTTTTGCCCGCATTTCCGGTCCGATCGCTGCCATGCCACCGCCCCGCGCGCGGTGGGGCAGCCGAAGCGGGAACGGCGATTTCCATTCGGCTGCGTGTTTTTGCCCCGGCCGCGACTTTGACGTAGGGTTTTGACGTGTCACAAAATGCCCTCGGTTCGGGTCACCGCCAATCAGTCGCATGTCATCTGCCCCATTGCAAATGAACTTGTTCGAGGCCGCGCCGGCTCTGCCCGCCGACGATCGGTTGTTGCGCCAAGCGGAGGTCGCGGCCGGCTTGCTGCTGCGCTGGTTTGCGACCGATTTTGCGGTGTTCGAAGCCAGCAGCGGCGCGCTGCTGGTGCCGGCTGCCCAACCGGCCGGCGTGAACTGGGATTTTTGTGCCGAGTTGGGCCGGCAGGCTGCCGCCACGGGGCGAGCGGCCATTATCGCCGAGGAAGGTCCGCTGCTGGCGCTGGCCGTGCCGCTGAGCACGTCGGGCAATCACACCTTGGTGGGTGTCGGCTGGTTTGTCGCGCGGTCGGGCGCGGGCAGCGACGAGCTTCGCCGCGCCGCGATGGTCTTAGGAGTCTCTGCCGAAACGCTGGCCGCCTGGGCGGCCACTCAAACGCCGCGCGACGCAACCAACCTCGAGCGGCAGGCCGATCTGGTCATGTCGAAGCTGTGGTCTGACCAGCGCGTCGCCGAGCTCGAGGTCGAAGTCGAAAAGCTCTCGGTACACTTGAACTCCACGTTCGAGGAAATCAACCTCATCTATCGCGTCACCGGGCACCTGCGCATCTCGGAAAACAAAGAAGACCTGGGGCACTCGGTGCTCGATTGGTTGGAAGATGTCGTCCCGGCCGAAGCCCTGGCCGTGCAATTTGTCCCCCTTGATGATTGCGAGCGGCTGACCGGCCAACCGGCCCAGCCGCTGTTGCTGGCCACCGGCAATTGCCCGTTGGACAGCGCACGGTTTTCCGACCTGCTGAGCCGCTTGGGCGATGCCACTGCGCGCGTGCTGGTGCTCAACGAAAATGTCACGGGCGATGCGGATTGGCCGTTTCCCGAGGTGCGGCAACTCATTCTGGTGCCGATGGCCGAGGGCAAGCGGCGTTTTGGCTGGCTGGCCGCGTTCAATCATCGCCGGCAAGCCGAATTCGGCAGCGTCGAAGCCAACTTGCTGAATTCGGTGGCCGCCATCCTCGCCGTCCACAGTTCGAACCTCGACCTCTACAAACGGCAGGCCGATACGCTGGCCGACGTGGTCCGCGCCATGTCGTTGGCGATCGATGCCAAAGACCCCTATACGCGCGGCCATAGCGACCGCGTGGCCCGGGTCGCAGTGCGCTTGGCCCAGGAGTTGGGCTGCGCGCCGGAAGTTCTGGAAACCGTGTACCTGGCTGGGTTGCTGCACGACATCGGCAAGATCGGCATCGACGATCACGTGCTCCGCAAGCCTGGCAAGCTGACCGAAGCCGAGTTCGAGCACGTCAAGCAGCACACCGAGATCGGCCACCGCATTCTCCGCGACCTGCGCAACATCAGTCCGGTGCTGCCGGTGGTCTTGCACCATCACGAATCGTGGGACGGCCGTGGGTATCCGTACGGCATGGTCGGAGAGAGCATTCCGTTTCTGGCTCGGATCGTGGCCGTGGCCGATGCCTACGACGCGATGGCCAGCGATCGACCCTATCGCGCCGGCATGCCCGACGAAAAGTTGGACGAGATCATTCGCACCGGCGCCGGTCGGCAATGGGATCCCAATGTCGTCGCCGCGTTTTTTCGTGCCCGCGACGCCGTGCGCGAGATCTCGACCTCCGACGCCTCGCAGTCGGACCCTGCCCACCTGCAATGGTCGTAGTCGCGCTGCGGCTTGCGGCAGCCAGCGCATGCATCACTTTCGCCGGGCCCCTGCGCACGGGCTGCGCGACGGCCGGCATCGGCCCTTGACGAGGGGTCCGAAACGTCGCAAACTGCTGCTGCGAAACAACTACGCCGGAGTGGCGGAATGGCAGACGCGCTGGACTCAAAATCCAGTGTCCGCAAGGACGTGCGGGTTCAAGTCCCGCCTCCGGTACTTCTGATTTCAGAACGACTTACGTTTCTTGTCGCCGGCCGCTTCGGCGGCCCCACGTTGCACCAGGGGTGGCAAAGGGGTGGCAACGTGGCATCTGCGTCGCTCTTGCATCGCTGGTCTTCTCTCCCATCGAGCGAACCATTGGGTACGCCTTACTGGGAGACTGTCCATGTCGTGGCTGGAGCAACATCGAAGCGGCATCTATCACGTCGCGTTTCGCGTCGGTGAAGCGCGGTTCAAGCGATCTTTGGGGACGAAGGACAAGCGAAAAGCCGAGGCATTGGCCGGTCGAATCGACGAAAACGTCGGCTTGGTGGAACGCGGGCGGCTGGTGATTCCAGACGGTGCTGATGTCGTCGCGTTCCTGCTGTCGGACGGCAGGCTTAATGACCAGCCCGAGCCGCCCAAATCGACGACACTCAAGGCGCTGTTCGACGATTTCCTGCACAATCTGCGGGCCGGCTCGGTCGAAGACTCGACCCTGTACGGGATGAAAATCCATATCAAGCACCTCAAGGAGCACCTGGGCGCAAATTTTCGCCTCCAGCAGTTGCAATTCGACGACCTTCAAGATTACGTCCACCGCCGTGGCGAGGATAAAGGACTGCGTGGCCGCAAGCTGAGCGCCACGACGATCAAGAAGGAAATGGTCACGCTCAAGGCCATCTGGACATGGGCGATGCGGCGGGGCCTGGTGAACCGCGGCTTCCCCAACGAAGGACTGCGGTATCCCAAGACGACCGAGCGGCCAGCATTTCAAACCTGGGCCGACATCGAACGCCGCGTTCAGCGGGGCGGCCTGACGCCCGAGCAACAAGCCGATCTATGGGATTGCTTGTTTCTGACGCTCCCCGAAGTTGAAGCCGTGCTGGAGCATGTGCGTCTAAACGCCGCGTGTTCCTTCCTGTATCCGATGATTCTCTTTGCCGCCCACACCGGGGCGCGACGGAGCGAAATGATCCGCTCGCAGATTGATGATATTGACCTGGTTCGCAAGACTGCCGTGATTCGCGAAAAGAAGCGCGTGCCCGGCAAATGCACGACGCGGACCGTACCGTTGTCCCCGCAATTGACTGACGTGCTGCAAGACTGGCTAGCAAAGCACCCGGGCGGTTCGTGGACGTTCTGCCACACCCCAGACGTGCTGCTCGTTCGCAACGGCACGCGTGACTTCGTGGCACTGACCGAAGACGATGCGCACGCTGGATTCAAGCGAGTTTTTGCCGGGAGCAAATGGTCGAAGCTGCGCGGGTGGCACGTGTTCCGCCATTCGTTTTGCAGCAATGCCGCGGCAGCAGGCATCGACCAGCGGATCATCAATGGCTGGGTCGGCCACCAGACCGACGAGATGGTCCGCCGGTACCGGCATCTCATCCCCAACCAGCAGCAAGAGGCGATCCAATTAATATTCGCCCGGCGGCAACAGCCCCTCGTTGCGGACGCGGGTTAGCTCCTCGTGTGATATAACCCATTCGCGGGCATTACCGCGGCCGCAGTCTCGCTTGGCGGCCTTAACGCGGCGGTTGCGGCACCATTCGCGCACGGTGAACGGGGCCTTGCCGAGGATCTCGGCGGCCTCGTCCGTGGTGTACCAGTCCTTGATCGTCTTCTGTTGCAGCAGCTGCTCTAACGTGGCCTCGATGCGGGTCAAACGGCCGAGCAATTCACCGATCACGGTGAGTTCTGGCGGGTGTTCGCCGAGGGACTCATGATTCGTATGTTCGCGGAACATGGTGGCTTTCCTTCTCTCCATTTCACGGGCCGACGTGAGGCGGCAAATGTGGGGCCGGGTGCCCGAGCAGGTCAACTTGGGGTAAACTCATGGTCGGCGGCAGGCGGATAATCTCGCGGCACGAACCGTCGATCGTCCGCCAAATCGGCAGCGTCAACGCCGTCTCGGCCCGCAGCTCGTCGGTGGTGGTTAAGCGGAAACATTGAGCCACGGGCTTTTCGCGTAGCGAAACGGTGAGCGACGCAATCCGCTGCCGGCTGCGACAAACCCAAAACACCCGCACTGGCGCCTGCTCGGCCTGCGGCCAATAGCGGCGGTAATCGCGTCGTTCCAATAAGGCCCCATATCCCGGGCATTTGTTGGTCGTCTGCGCGGTTCGTTCCGTCGAGCGATCGACTTCCCAGAACACCAAGAGCGGTGTCGTACCCGCAGCCGAGCGATGTGCATCGCGGGGAACCCGCATCAAGCAGGCTGCGTCGGGTTGGCACGTAAACTTTTTGCCGCCGGCAGTAAACTCGTGGTACAGCACGCGCTGTCGCGAGAGCGGTTCATTTGGCTGAGCATCGTCGCGCCGGTCTTGCTCCATGATCCACTGGGGCATGGCCAGGCCGAGCGCCCGGCAGCCGTCGTCGAGCGCCAAGCGGGCCTGCACGACGGCCAGCCGATGATGCAATGTTTCCGGTTTGGGATCGCTGCGCAATACGCGCTGGGGACGGGCACCGGCGATGCTCTCGATCGCATCGGCGCCCCGTTCCGTCAAGCAATGGATCGTGGGCACGTGCCCACCGCCTCGCTTGCCGTACCAAACCGTCAAGGCAACCGAGTGGGTCAAACCTTGCTTTTGAATCTCTTGCAGGCGTTGTTGGCAGCGACGGCGGGTGACCGCTGCAAAGTGCCGCCTGTGTATGAGGTCGGTATCCAACAAGCCAACCTGACCAAGCTCAGACAACAGGGCAACGTCACGATCTTGCAATTGCAGGGACGTTTTCATCTTCGGGTCTCCTAAATCGACAGCAGTGGGTTATTGGGCGTCTGGCGGACCGGTGGCGGAATAACAATCGTCTGCGACTCGATGGCCAATTGCTTCAGGTGCGTAATGAGTTTCCGCTCAAACTCGCGCCGCTCACTGACAATCTGCGCCGGCGTAGCGAACAATGGCCGTAACAGGATCGCGGCTCGAAGCGCCTGAAGCTGTTTGGCGGCGAACTTCGGCGTGCTCGCGAACGGGCCACGAGCCAGAGGAAAGCGAACGCGCATGGGCGCTTCGCCGGCGGTATAAACCACGGCCTCGCCGGTCGCTTGGCGAGTCACGTCGCGGGCTCCGAATGCGACTTGCTCGTCTGGGTTGAAGAGCTGGATGCTGGTGACAACTTCGCGCCAGCGCAATCGCGGCACCAGCGTCATCTTGCGGGTGCGGCTGCCGCCGCGGGTGGTGGTGTTCGACCAACTGGTGCCGTCGGTGCGGGTGTTGCCGCGGCTGCTGGCACGGCTGGTGCTGCTCCCAGACTGCTCGGAGCGGCTATGGCCGGCGGTCCGACTGGCACTGCTACCGGCCTGGTCGCTGCGGGCGCGGCTGACAGCCTCGGATAACGCTTGCTCGTCGCGTGTCACCGTGTCACTCGTGCCGGACGAGCGCGTATCGGTTGTGCCGGACGAGTCCGTGTTGCTCGTGCCCGACGAGCGGGTTTCACCCGTGGTGTCAGTGCTCGTGTCGCTTTGGGCGTCAGCTTGCGAGGCACCCGACTGCTGGGCGGCGCTCCAGTTGTCGCCCTCGTCGGTCAGAAACACCACGTCGTTGCCGTCCTGGTATTGCTGCACCTGCGTGAGCCGATGTTTCTCGGCCAGCGGATCGAGCACGGGCAGGGTCACTAGCTCGCCGAAGAACTTGGCGTCCACCGGGTTCTTGTGGCGAAACACAACGGCCGTGCGGCACTGGCTGATGAGGGCATTGAGCAGCCGGTCGTCTTTACGTTCGGGGAACAATTGCGTGCCCTGAAAGGCAGCCACGAGCCGAATTTTGAATTTACGTACCTGGGCCAATGCCCGCGTGAGTACGTCGAACGACGAACCGAAAACGGGAAGCTCGTCCAGGAAAACGACGTGCGGCGTTCGCTCGTGGCGTGGCAGATCGTAGGCCGCGTTCAAGAGTTCGCTCAACCACAGGTTGGCGAAGATTTCCTGGTCTTCTTCGCGGAGCACGCCGCCCCGTTCCAGGCTGATGATCGTGATCTTCCGCTCGCGGATCATCGTGCTCGCATCCAGCCAACCGTGCGGCCGGCCGAGCGACAATTCGACGATCGGGTTTTCGAGAAACCCGAGCAAGCGATTCTTGGTCGAGGCGATCAAGTCCTCGCGCTCCCGCGGCCGCATCTCGACCAACTCGTTCATCTCGACGCGGGCCAGCACGTCGGGCGCGGCGTTGGCCAGCGCCTGGTACACGTCGCCGCCAACCTGGAAAAAATGCCGGGCGTCGGGGAGTGTCATGCCGGTGGTGGCCATCGTGGTCAGCACGCGCGTGAGCCACTTGAAGAGCACTGGCTTGCTGTTGAAGTCATGCTCGCCCCAGGCATACAGCAAAATGCGGGCGACCTGGCTCACCTTACTGGCGATCCGCGCTCGCCAGCGCAACCAGCCACCGCCGGTGGGAACGAAGAGGGGATTGAGCGCGATGATGTGCGATAGCTGGCTGGGGCGGATGACCTGGCAGCGCTCGCGCAAGCGGCGGGGCAGAGCAGAGCATGAGTGCTCGAAATCCTGCGCGAGGTCTCCATGCGGATCGAGAAGCGTCAGGCCAACGTCTTGTCGCGCCACAGCGTCCATCAAGATGTTCATAACATTCGACTTGCCCGTGCCCGAGTCGCCGCTGATGGCGATGCCGGCGGCGCTGTCGTTGAACAAGTCGATCATTTGGGATTTGCGGAAAGGCTGCGGTTTTTTCGAGTTTTTCTTGCGCATGGCTTATCTCCCTTCGTCAGGTTCTTCCAACAGGTCACGACGGAACCGCTCTTGTTCGGCTTCCAACAACTGCTCGCGTAGTTCGTCTTCAAGATCGGGTGTATTACGAATCGCCTCCAACCGCTGGCCATGCTCGGCGTGCGATTGCCGCAGGCGGTCGCGATAGTCCGGCGCGCGGCGCTCGGTCGGCCTCCGCTGCCGACCTTGGGATTCGGTGGCGATGTAATCGGCCTCGTAGGCGGCCACGCCGAGGCTGCCGACCAGCTCGCGTAAACCGGCCGCCGCGGTCTCTAGCGCGGTGCCGGTCTGGAGGCGGCGGGCTAGCTGCTCAATGAGCAACGATCGCAAGCGACGGAACTGCCGCTGCCGAAACGCTGCCGGCACGCCGGCCTGAACGGCCCTCGCCGCAAAAGATGCGGCCCGGCGGAAATCTGGCGATTGGGACAACTGTTGCATGGCCAGTTGCATATCGCGGGCGGCTTGTCGCCTGGCGGCATTGGCTTGCGCCTGCCGCCACCGCACGGCGACCGCCGCCCGCTCCCGTGATTGTTGCGCGGCAAGTTGAGCGACACATTCGGCACGCGCACGGTCGCTTTTGTGTTTGATCGCCTTGGCCAGCTTGTATCCGCCTGCCAACGCGCCACCGATTCCCAGCACTTCCCACATGACACGATCCTCCTAGTTTTCAGGTCGTTTTCTTCGGGTTCGGTTTGATGCGCAGCGGAATTCCATGACAGGTTCCGAAGCATTCCGGACGATAGCGGTGACAGTCGGGGCACGGCGGATTGCCGTGATCCGGGTCAGCCCGGACGATCGTGTTCCAGGCGAAGAACGCCGGGCACTCATCGGCCACGCCGAGGTATTTGCGGACCGGGTTCTTGCCATCGAAATTCCAAGCCGGGTCAAGTTGCACCTGGATGAAATTCCGGTCGCCAAGCTGCTCGATCAGCCGCCCGAAGCGGTTGTCGCTGCCGCGGGTGAGTAGGCCAACGGCCACCATGCCGGCGATCGAGTCGAGCAGGGCCACGTCGAAGATCGTGCAACCGTCGCTCGCCGGATCGAGCGAGCGCTGTTCTTTAGCAGCGGCCGCCTGGGCTTGGTAGCGCTTCACGCACAAGCAGCGAAAGCAGGCATCGATTGCGGAATGCCAAAAAATGATCTCGCCGGCGGTACCGCCGGCGTACAGGCCGATCCATAGCGCCGGCACGTTAAACTGCAAGGCCAACTCATTGCCCCGCGCCTGGACCTCAAAGCGGTCGGTGGCAAAAATCAGCAGGTCGCACTCGGCCACGTGCTGGCCGATCAGCGCGGCGTTCATATCCATGAAGTTGCCGATGATCGGCTCGACGATCACTTCCGGGTTGATGCGACCAATCGCCTCGGCCAGCGCCGTAACTTTCGGCTGTCCGACATCGTTCGCGTCGTGATGCTGTCGGGGGATATTGGTCGCGTCAACGAAATCAAAATCGAAAAGTTTGATACGGCGGCCGACGCCCGAGCGGACCAAGTTGCCGATCAAGCCGGCACTGCCGCCGGCGCCGACGATCGCGACGCACGCCGCCTGCGTCTTCTGCACGTCGATCACCTGTTCGATGCGAGAAAAATCCATCGTGATCGTTCCTTGTGAATGAACTAGACCAGCCGCAGGTCGGCGTGCCAGACACGGCCTTGGGCGTACACGTAGGGATAGAGCCGGCCGCCGGAGACGATGGGCATGTAGAACTGCGCGGCGTCGGCGTTGGTGGGCAAGTCGAAAACGCGTCGCAAATACACCAAGTCGCCATGCGACGGCGATGTGCTGCCGACCGGGTGGCTGTGGCCAATCCCTTTGCAGGTGATGCCCGCCGGCTTCATCCGCTTGAGCACGTTATTCAACTCGTTGGTGCCCAACTCGAAGCTGGACGACGTGCCCCGGCCGGTGCGGTCGGGCAGGAAATTCGTAATCAACAGGTCGTCGTTCGTCGGCCCCAGTAGCAGACCGGCCGACTCCGGCTCGCGATCGAGCAGGTAGTCCATCATGTCCCACAGTGCCGGCTGCGTGATTTTCATCATCCACAGCGGCAGTGGCTCGTCACGATTGAGTTGTCCGTCGTCGACCGGTGGTGGCGTTTCGCCGGTCGCGGATGCTGCGCGGTGATGCTTGCGTTGGGCCGGCTTGAGGCCGCCGGCCTCGGGGTCAGTTGAGCGCCGCTGGGCCGGCGGATCGGCCTGATAGGGAAAGTCGTCGTGGAACATTGTCTTTTTCCTAATTTGGAATGAGCGCAAAAAAACGCCGATGAGCCGACCTTGCTTGCGGCTCACCGGCGGCAACAGAGGGCTTAGTGGAGAGTGCCGCTAGGCAACTCTTCCACGCCGAATACGATGCGACATGTCATGGCGATCTCCTTTGCGTTGTAGGCCCGACGGAATCCAAGGTTTGTCCGGGCGCAGTGGGCCAGTTCCAGGCCGGACGAACCGCAGGTCAGCTATTGACGTTCACCCGTTTGGCGCCATTGGGGAACGCATAGCCGCGAATGTACTTCGACCACCCTTCGCACCAGCTCATGGCGATGGCCTTCGCCCGCTCGATCGTCCGGGGCTCATGGCCGTCGCTGACGCATATCTTTCCGGATGTGTAGAGATGGTGGTCAGTCACCCCACCGCCGTGGTGGTTCGGCGGATAATTGACGGCGTGCAGCGTGAAGTAGTGTCCGCTGGAGCAGATCTCGATCGTGTAGCGATCGATGCCGTCGACAACGAAAGTGCAAATCATGGTGGCCCTCCTTTCTTGTCGGGGAACTTGCCGCCACCGTCCTGCCTCTTCAACAGACGCAACAACTTGATGAACTCGGCCGGACGGCAGAGTACCTCCGGCAAGTCGTCATCGAGGTGCACCTTGAGGCACTCGACGTTTTCCTTGCCCGTCAGTTCGCACCTGCCGGTCAGCAGGTCAGTGATGACCACGTGCATTCGCTGGCCTCCATGGAAAGGGCCTTCTAGTGGCCAGCAGGCTCCGTCGTTCGTCGCCTCGGCTGGCCGCTCACCCTTCCAATGCACCGGCCGCAGGGCTGCCGCGCGAAAATAATTCGCCGAATCTTGTAAGTGCCTACCGGAGTTGAAGATCGGCGCTCGGTGGAATACGCTAGCCAGGCTTTTCCCCACTCGAAATGACGGAAAAACCGGATCCCTCTGACAACGAAGCGCGAAGGCTAGCGGCCTGGAACCGGCGGCGGCGGGCGTTCGCCCGAAAGACGGGCTTGCCGTACATTCCGGTCCAGAGCGATCGCAACGCGCCGGCGGTCGATGAGGAGCTGATCCGGAAGCTTATTGCTGGAGAATTGGATAAAGCGGAAGGTGACCGTATCTTCGCCTATTGCTGGTGGTACCCATCCTGGATACACGCCCATACGCGGTTGTCCATTGACCGACTGTGGAGGGGAGACCAGTCAAGAGAGCAGCGGCCACCCTCGCCGGAGCTTGAGTAGGGCTTTGTCCTTCAGGCTGCGAACACGCGATACGGTGATGTTCAATGCGGCGGCTGTCTGAGCCAAGGAAAGGTCGTCTTCGTAGAGAGACTGGATTATCCTGGCCTCCACCGGTTCCAGCACTGTGTCGACAAGCTCGCGTACGACAGCGGCCTGTTCACGTCGCAAAACTTTCTCATCGATGGACATGTCTGTTGCCACCGGATCGAAGGACAGAAGCACCTCACGGCGCAGCCGTGCTCGCTCATGCGACCGACGGATACTCGATGCGATGCTCAGGGTGTGTTGTTTGATATAGCCGGGCAGTTTCCGAAAGTCCTTCGGCAGCAGACACAAGCTTGGGTTCTTCAGGAGTCTTACCAGGAATTTCTCGGCAGCCTGCTCAACCAGTTCTTCGCGGCGCTCACGTGCGATGCGATTTTCGGGATGCCCAAATCGCGCCCGTTGAATTTTGCGGTACCAGCGATCGGTAGCGATCTCCACTGCCCAATTTGGCAAAGGCGCGTCGGGATGAAACGCACCCGCAAAAAAACGTCGGCGGAAATCGTCAAGCTCGCCGTCTTCGATCTTCGGCAGCAGCGCGTTGAGCGTCTGCGACAAGTCGTCGCGCATGTCGATACGGGCGTCTTCGTCGTCCAAGAATCCCGGTACGTCGAGCCATCGAGCACGAGCCATCGCCCGCAACAGCGCCGGGACGTTCGCATCTTGGCCGACAGCAATTCGTCCCAATGCCCACGCGGACACGAGCAGGACGTCCTTGTCTCTGTCTGCCAGCCGACGCCGCACAGCCGCGATGATTTCATTGCCGAGAGTATCACTCCATCCCAGACCCGCGGCCGCGTACGTGCGAACCCCGGCGTCTTTGTCGTCAAGCGCCTCGGCCAGTCGCTTCTGGACGGCCTGTTCGCGCGGTGCGATACAACCCATCGCTTCGATCGCCGCGAATCGCACGCATTCATTGCGCGACTTCGATCGTCGAAGCAGCGTCGGCACCGCTTCCCTCGCTGCCTCTTGAAGGTTGCCAAGCGAATCGAATGCGGCGACGTGTACCGCCGCGTTCGGATCGTCTATCGCAGCGATTAAATCCGGTACCAAGGCAGCGCCGGCGCTGCCGAGCTTGCCTGCTGCCCACGCCGCCGCCAATCGAACTCCTTCGTCGGCATCGTTGAGCAACGCACGTACAATTTCGACGCTGTTTTCCGGCATGAAGTTCAGCTCGCCGAGCACCCATACGCTCCAGGATCGCAGCCGTGCGTTCGGTGACGTGAGAAACTCGTCGATGACCCAGCCCAGTGCCAAGTGTTGGTCTTCCGAAAAATCGGCGAGGTCGTATATGTCGGCATGCTTGTCCTCGGAGAGCTCGGTCACGAAGACTCTTGCCCATGCGAGCAGTTCCGAATCGAAATCCGACTCGCCGAGTTCTCGAACCCTTTCCGTCATGATGATGACCCACCGGTGGCCATGTTGGGTGGCATGCGCGCTCCGTTCTCAGCCCTTTGACGATCCATTTTACATGCGCGGGCAGATGATGCACCAGCATGGGCTACGATGGATTTCGTCCGGTGCAGGTTCTATTTGTGCCATTTGTTTTTCTTCGTAGGCAGACAGGCCAAGGTGACGAGGAAGAGGAAGGAAAGAAATCCAAGCATGGCAGGCGAGGAAGGAAATACGGAAGCCCGTTGGGGCTGCGAACGAACCTGCCCACCGGCGCCGTCGTCAAGGTGGAGACCGCGGCGGCGGTACGACCTTGACGACGCAGTAAGCGAGTGGCGGTGAGCCGGTGGGCAACAATGTGAGCAGCCCACGGGCACAGGGCCGCGTGTTCGTCGCCGCGTTAACGAGCGGCGGTTTTCGTGCCAACAAAACAGCCTACACCCACAATAAACAAATTTGGGGGGGCGACTTCACGGCCGCGCTAGCGGCTGATCCGCAGCGAGCGGTCGCGGAGACCGCGAGCAAGGATGGGTGCCGGGGTCGCGGCCCCGGCTGCTTTGGGTGACCGGAATCGAGGTCTGGAACGAACGAGCCAATGGTGGAAAAAGGGCGAGCCCAAGCGAGCCTTTCCACCCCTCACGCAGACACACAAAGCAGCCGGGGGCCGAATGAGCACGCGCAATGAGAGCCCTCGGCACCCGAAGTCGTTGGTGGGAAACAACCTACATCAACAGCCAACACCAACAAGGTGTTTCG
>DATCFX010001276.1:0-3486 GCA_036509275.1 Pirellulales bacterium
TTCGGATGGCATCTTGACCGCGGGTACGGGAACCGGCGGCGAGCTGTTCGCGGTGCTCAATAACACCACGGGTGCCATGACGATTTCGGCCGTGATTGCCGACAACGGCGGCCCGGTGAGCCTGGTGAAGAGCGGCACCGGCACGGCCAGCCTGATTATCAGCGGCGCGAACACCTACAGCGGCGGCACGTTCGTCGATAGCGGCACGCTGACCCTCAGCACTCCGAGCGCCGACGGCCTGACGACCTTCGCGGTGCCCGGCAACCTGACCATCAATAACGGCGCCGCGGTCACCGAGACGTTGCTCAGCGAAATCGCCCAGACCTCGAACGTCACGATCAACGGCGGTGGCACGCTGACGCTCACTGGCGCCAACACGTTGGCCAGTGCCACGTTTAACGGCAACGGCGGCACCGCCACGCCCACCTTGACGATCGGGACCACCTCATTGGCGTTGACGGCGGCCAACGCCATCACGGCCGTCAACAACAACGATGCCAGCACGCCGACGATTTCGGGCACCCTGCTGAACCTGACCAACCCCAGCCCCGTGATTAACGTCAGCGGCCTGTCGACCAACGACCTGGTCATTTCGGCCCCGATCGGCACCCTCACGACCGGCAACGTGTTCATCACCGGCGGCGGCTCGGTCGTGCTCAGTGGCGCCAGCACCTTTACCGCCGGCGTCACGCTGGACGCCAATACGTCGATCATCTTCGCTGCCGCCAGTGCTGGTACTCCGCCCGCCATCACCGGCGGCCCGGTGGGCACCGGCACCCTGACCCTGACGGGCGGCAGCACGCTGCTTTCGGGTACCGCGGTCGAAACAATCGGCAATGCCACGACGGTCAACGGCAGCTTCACCTTCGGCGGCACCTTGGCCGTCAACGGCGTGACACTCTCCGGCGCCATGAACCTTGGCAGCAGCAGCCCGACGATCACCGTCACCAGCCCGCTGGTGACCGACACCATCAGCGGCGCGATTACCAGCACGGCCCCGGGCACGGCCTTCACCAAGGCCGGAGCGGGCACGTTGCTCATCTCCGGCAACAACGGCACGAGCCTGGGCACCGGCACCGTCGTCGTGGCTGGCGGCGTGTTGCAACTGGGCAGCACGACTGCGATCGGCGCCACCAACGGCGTCCAGATCAATGCCGGAGCGGTGCTGAACACGGGCACCTTCTCGGCCAGCATCGGCTCGCTGTCGGGCGATTCGTCGGCCACCGGCGGCATGGTGACCAACAGCAGCGCCACCCTGACCACGCTGACCATTGGCGGCGACAACGCCACGCAGACGTTCGCCGGCATCATCACGTCCGCCACGCTGGCCGACTTGGCAATTAAGAAGACCGGCACCGGCACTCAGAGCCTGTCCGGCGCCAACACCTACACCGGGGCCACGACCGTCAGCCAGGGCACGCTGAACCTGATCGGCAACGCGAGCTATGCCACCTTGGGCGGCACGACTGTCACGGTGTCTGGCGGGGCCACGCTGCTGGCCAGCGGCAATACCAGCATCGGCACGACCGGCGCCGGCAGCGTCGTTCTCAGCGCCGGCAGCGGCGGCGGCACCCTGTCGCTCCAGGACGGCACGATCAACACGTTCACCTTCAACAACAACACCGCCGCCGCAACCAATCTGACGTTCGGCGCCGGAACGAATCTGAGCCTGGACATCAACTCGAGCCTGTCGGGCGCTAGCGCCGTCGACCTGGTCAACGTCACCCAGAAGGTGGGGGATAACGCCACGAGCCCGATCGTCAACCTGAATGACCTCAACTCGGGCGGCCACCTTGCCACGGGGACCACGTATGTGCTGATGAACTACGCAACTTCAACGGGCCTGGCCAACTTCGAGTTCTCCAACCTCAGCACGACTGAGCAAGCCGGCATGGGCTACGCCTATACGTTGACGACCACCACGACCCAGTTGCAGTTGAACTCCGCTCAGAACCCGACGCCATCGACGATCTATTGGACCGGCGCTCAGAACGCCCAGAGCATCAACTGGGGTTACCTCGCCAACCCGAGCAATGCCAGCAACTGGTCGACCAACCTGGCCGGAACGAGTGATCCGAACCAAATCCCCGGCAGCACGACCACGGTGAACTTCGCCGCGAGCAACGCCTTCGTCTCGGGCGGCGCGGTGACTTCGAACCTGGCCCAGAGCTTCTCGATCGCCGGCCTGAACTTCCTCGGCAGCTCCCCGGTAAGCACCAACACCGTGGTGATCAACAGCAGCAGCAACAGCGACATTCTGACGATCGGTTCGGGCGGCATCACGATGTCGAGCGGTTCCGCCGGCGCGACGATCAATGCTCCCGTGGCCTTGGGCATCAGCCAGGCCTGGAACCTGGCCGGCGGCACGACCTTGACCGTCGATGGCGGGATTTCCGGGACCGGCATGGCGCTGACGGTCAACACCAGCGGCGCGGGTACGCTGGTCTTGAACGACACGCTCGCCGCCAACAGCTTCACGGGCGGGACGGTCATCAACGGCGGCATCGTGGATATCTTCACCGCCACCAGCCTGGGCAACGGCGGCACGACCACGATCAACAACGGCACGCTCGAAGTTTCGGCGAACATCAACGCAACGCGGGCTTTCGTGCTGGGTAGCACGGGCAGCACGATCTCGGTCGATGGCGGCATGACGTATACGATCACTGGCGGCATCAGCGGTGCTAGCGGCATGTTGAACGCCACGGGCGCCGGCAAGCTGGTCCTGAACGACGCGAGCCCCAACACCGCCAACAGCTTTGGTGGCGGCAGCTTGCTCTCCGGTGGCGGCATCGTCCAGATTTTCAGCGCCACCAGCCTCGGCCTGACCAGCGGCACGGCCACGATCAACGCCGCCACGCTGGAGGTTTCGGCCAATATCAACGCGGGCCGCGCCTTCGTGCTGGGTAGCGCGAGCAGCACGATCTCGGTCGACGGCGGCTCGACGTACACCATCACCGGTGGCATCAGCGGTGTCACTGGCATGTTGAACGCCACGGGCGCCGGCATCCTCAGCTTGAACGACTCGACCACCGCCAACAGCTTCGGCGGCGGCAGCACCATTTCCGGCGGCGGCACGGTGCAGGTCTACACCGCTACGAGCCTGGGTGCCAGCAGCGGCACGGCGGCGATCAGTGGCGGCACGGTGGAAGCCATGAATTCGATCGACACCAGCCGCAGCTTCACGCTGGCCGGCGCCAGCAACTATATCTATGTTACCGGCACGTATCCCACCACCATCTACCAGATCGATGGCACGATCAGCAACGGTGCCAGCACTGGCACGCTGAACGTCAACGGCACCGGCGCGCTGGCCCTGACCGGCAGCAACACTTATTCGGGCGGCACGTTTGTGACCAGCGGCGTGCTGGACCTGGACCCGGCCGCCGGCCCAACCCACTCGGCCAGCGGCACGGGCGATGTCACGCTTTCGGGCACTGGCGTCCTGGCGACCACCATGGGCGACACGATTGCCGGCAACCTGAA
>DATCFX010001277.1:0-2920 GCA_036509275.1 Pirellulales bacterium
CCTATAACACCGGCGGCGACCCCAACACGCTGACCGTCTACGTCCAAAGTGGCGTCACCACCGCCAACCAGCTCGTGGCCGCCATCAACGCCCAGGGCACCTTCACCGCCGGCCTCGATCCGGCCGAACTCAACAATAACGGTGCCGGCACGGTCCTCGATTCGTATGCGTTGGGCGGCGCCGCCGTGCAAACCTCCGGCGGCAGCGGAGTCAATCTCGATCAGACGTCGGGGTTGCAGGTCACCAACGGCGGACACACCTACACGATCGACATCTCGAGCGACAAGACGGTCCAGGACCTGATCAACACGCTCAATTCCAGCGGGGCCGGGTTGCAGGCGCAGATCAATCCGGGCGCCACGGGCATCGAGGTCAGCTCGGCCCTGAGCGGCTCGCAATTGATGATCGGCGAGAACGGCGGCAGCACGGCCACCGAACTGGGCATCCGCAGCTTGAGCCTGTCCACGCCCCTGGCGTCACTCAACAACGGCCAAGGCGTGAGCTCGACGACCAGCCCGGCGCTGGTCATCCAGCGCACCGACGGCGTGAGCATTCCCGTCGACCTGACCGGGGCGGAAACCGTCGGCGACGTGATCAATGCCATCAACAACAACCCCACCAACCTGGCCAGCGGCGTGCCGGTGGTTGCCAGCCTGGCCACCAATGGCAACGGCATTCAACTCACCGACGATGATCCGAGCGGCACGCAAACGCTGACCGTCAGCGGGGGGACCAACGCCGACGTCGGCCAGCAGTTGGGCCTGATTCCGGCCAGCGCGAACACAGCCACTGCACCGGCCGCCACCCAGCCAGCGGTCTCGGTCAGTTTTCCGGGCGGCGACAACGACCTGGTTTTCACGGCCACGGCGGCCGGCACGTCCATGAACGGGGCCACGGTGGCCTTCGAAAATACCGGCGCCGGCCCTAGCGTCAACTACGATGCCGCGACCAAGACGCTCACGCTCGACGTCGACCCCACGACCACCACGGCCAACGACATCGTGAGCCTCGTGGCGGGCGATCCGACGGCCAGCCAATACTTCACCGCCAGCCTGGCCACCACCGACCCCGGCAACGATGGCTCCGGGACGCTGGGCACGCTGCCGGCCTCCTCCACGCTGGCAGGCGGCACGCCGGCGACCCTGACCGGCAGCGATACCAATCCCATCGAAGTGCAAGGCGCGTTCAGCGCGCTCATTCAACTGAGCAGTGCCTTGCAAACCGGCAACACGGCCGGAGTCGAAAGCGCCGTGGCGCTGCTCAAGAGCAGCATGTCGATGGTGGGCGCCGCCGAGGCCCAGATCGGCGTCCAATTGCAAAATATCGACTCGCTGCAAACGCAATCGCAATCCGACCAGGTGCAGTTGCAGAGCGTGAAGAGCAACGATCTGGACGTCGACATGACGCAGGCCATCACGAATCTGATGTCGATTCAGACTTCGTTTCAAGCAACCCTGCAAGTGGCCGCAATCGTCTCCAAGCTCACGCTGCTCAGCTACCTCTAAAGAGGCAGCTCAGGCGCCGCCGACAGCGCCCATCAGCGCTGCCCCGACGGTTCGTGACCCACGAGCACCAGATTGTCCTGGTAATAGGCGATGGCCTCCGAAGGGCTGAGATTGAAGATCGCCCGGCCATCGGTTTGCCAACGGCCGTGGTCGAGGCGAAACACGGCGCTGGCCGCGCGGAGGTTGCCTACTGCCTCGACCCCCTCCATCAGCCCCCCCTCGATGGCGTCAAACGCAATGGTTACCGCCACAAACGCGCACAATTCCGCGCTGCGGCGGTCGCGGGCGTATGTCACGTCATCGTCGAAATCGCAATCGGTCCAGCGTAGCCCGCGCGGCTTGCCGCTGCCGGAGGCCAGCTCGAAGAACTTGGCTTCCAGCCGCTCGCGGTGTTGATGAAAATGTCGGCGGGCCGTTTCGAACTCGGTTGCGTCGCGGTCCCGTTTCGACGGGCGCCGCACCAACCCCAGAAGCCGCCGCCACGAAGCACTCAACACATTCCAGGACCGGCGCATAGCCGCTGCTCCCGCGACGAAAAGAACCATTCGGCCCGACGGAGCCTGGTCGCCACCGACCCGCTACCATCATCGGGCGCGCCACCCGCCCAATCGCACCGTGCCTTCGTTGATTCTAGTGACTCATAGCCAGCGAAGGCAAGCGAATCGTGGGTCAGATTGCAGCCAGGCACGCATCGTCGAAACCGGAGTACCCCCGGGCGAAGGGGAAAGCCGGCCAATGCGGCTCAAAATGCCAGCATGCCGCGGTATTCGTCGAGGCGGCGATCGATGTCGGCGCGCTCGATTTGCTGCAAACGGCCGAGACTGAAATCCTCGACGGCGAAACTGGCCACCATCGTGCCGTAGGCCAGTGCGTGCTTCAGCGTCGGCGGATCGCAATTGCCGCACGCGGCGAGATGGCCCATCATGCCGCCGGCGAAACAATCGCCGGCGCCCGTGGGATCGACCACGCGGGGAGTGGGATACGCAGGCATGACATACGTCTCGTCGCGGCTAAAGAACATGGCCCCGTGTTCGCCCTTCTTGATCACCACGAACTTGGGCCCCAGCTCGAGTACGCGCCGGCCGGCCCGCACCAGGTTTTCGTCATCGGTCAGCAGCCGGGCTTCGCTGTCGTTGAGCACCACGCCGTCGATGCGCTGCCACAACTCCAGCAGCGCCGGTCGCTCGATGTTGATCCACAGATCCATCGTGTCGGCGACGACCAGCTTTGGCCGCGGCATTTGTTCCAGCACGCGCATCTGCACGCGCGGCGAGCCGTTGGCCAGGAACACGAAACGGCAATCGCGATAGGCCGGCGGCAGCACGGGATCGAAGTCGGCGAACACGTTGAGATCCACTTCCAGCGTCTCGCGGTCGTTCATGTTCGGCTGGTACTTGCCGCGCCAGCGAAACGTC
>DATCFX010001278.1:0-3744 GCA_036509275.1 Pirellulales bacterium
GCTGCAAACGCTCGGCGGCAGCGGCCATCCGCTCTTTTGCCTGGCTTTTCATCCCGACGGTGTGACGCTGGCCGCGGCCGGGTATGACGGCCACTTGCGGCTATACGACACGGCCTCCGGAAAATTGCAGCACACGCTCGATTGTCCGGACGTGGAAGTCCGGGCCTTGGCCATCTCGCCCGACGGCAAGCTGCTGGCGGCCGGCGGCCGCAACGGCCACATCCGCATTTGGGACGCGGCCAACTACGCCATGCTCCGCGACATCGAAGCCCACCGTCAACGGGTGCGGACCATCGCGTTTTCCGACGATAGCCGGCAGCTTGCCTCCGGCGGCGACGATCGCCGGCTGCGGATCTGGAACGTCGACAACGGCAGCGAACGCATCCTGTTGCCCAACCGCTCGGGCAAAATCGAAGCCATCCTCTATTGCGATCGCTCGATGCTGGCCAGCGGCACGACCGACAATTCTATCCGCCTCTGGGACCTCGACGCCAAAACCGAGCGGCTGCGGTTGGTCGGCCACACCGGCTCGGTGGCCGCCATGGCCTACGATCCGCAAACGCGGCTGCTGGTCACCGGCAGCTTCGACACCACCGTTCGATTGTGGAAACTTCCGGCCAGCCCGTGAGGGAGACGACCTCTAGCCCGTAGGCCCGGCGAGCCGAGCCGGGCGGGGCTTGGGTCGAGCGTCGACCCTTGGTCCCGCTCGGCTCGCGGGACCTACGACGCGCTGCCCGCGCGTCACGCAATCTGCCGTTCGGGAAGATTCAAGAGCGGCTCGTGCCGAATCACCAGCCGCCGCTGGTAAGCCAGCCGGGTGGAGCTGGGGCAAGTCGTGGGAACAAAGCGGGCCGTCAGCGGGCCGGACCATGCTTGCCACAAGTTTTGCGTTTGCGAACCGAATTGCTTTCGCAGCCGGTCCCGCAGGTTGCTGGCCTCGCCGGCGTACAAGCTCTGTTCACCCGAGGTCGATACGACATACACGCCGGGCAAGTCAGGAAGCTGGTTGGAAGCCGCGTCGTCCAGCGTCACGGCCTGGCCCAAGCGGGCGTCGGTGATCAAGCGGGCCCGGGCACGCACGACCTTGGCAATCTTGCGGAGTTTCAACGCGGCCCAACGATACTCCAGCGCGCTGAAGCCCGGTGCCCAGCGGCGGGCAACCTCGTCAAACGCGCCGGCCAGCGCGGGATCGCAGAGGATCGTGTCGAGGCTCTCGTGCCCGTCGTCGATCATCTGCCGCCAGGCAATCTCGCTGGCAAACAGGTACGCTTCGCATTGCTGCCAACTGAGCTCGGTCCGCCGCAGCGCCGGCAAATGGGCGAGCTGGCCGGCTTTGCGCATACTGAACAAGTGCTGGTTCCAGGTGCGCGGCTCGCCGGGCAATCCCAGCTCGCGGCAGGCGTCGGCCAGAGCGGCGTTTAGTTCGGGATCGGCCACGACGCGATCGACCGAAAACTGTTCATACACGCTCGCATACGCCTTGACGAGCGTCTGCTCGAAGGTCTTGAGTTGGCGTGCCGAGAGCGCCAGGTCGCCGGCGCGCGGGTCGACTTCCACGACCGAGCGCCCCTTGCTCCCTTTTTGACGGGGCGTGGCCGGAGCGCTCATCGTCGGCTCCGCTGCACCATCCAACGGATCGCCGACGCAGATCGCATCCAGCCGAGCCCGGCCGCGCTGGGCGTATTCGTCGGACAAATCAAACGCCAGCCAGCGGCGGCCCAGCTTCTTGGCAACCGCCACCGTCGTGGCACTGCCGCTGAACGGATCCAGCACCAGCTCGCCCTCGTGCGAACAGAGCCGAATGATCCGCCCCAGCAACTGTTCGGGCATCTGGCAGCCGTGGAAACCGGCCCGCTCCTTGAAGGTGCCGGCGACGCGGGGAAAATACCAGGTGTCTTCGGCCGTCGTGAAGCAGTCAGCCAAATCCTGCGGCCGGAGGACCCACGTGTCGTCCGGCAAGCGCCCGGTGGGATTGGCACGACCGTCGGCATACACGAGTTGCCGGGCCGACGGAATGCGGTTTTCCAACTCGCCGGAGCGAAAGGTGAACTGCTTGGGATCTTTGACAAAATAAAACAGGTGGGCGTGCGAGCGGCTGAACTTGGACTTGCAGTTCACGCCGAACGTGTAATACCAGATGACCCAACTGCGCAGTTGGAAGCCGATCTCCTGGCTGGCGATCTTCAGTTCGGCCGCGTATTCGTCGCCGATCGCCAGCCAGAACGTGCCCGACGGCTTAAGCGCGCCGTGTACGGCCGAGATCCACTTCCGCGACCAGGCCAGGTATTCGCGATGCTCCTGCTTGTCGTCGTAAACATCGTAGTCGTAGCCGATATTGAACGGCGGATCGGCAAACACCAGATCGATCGAGCCGGCCGGCATGGCCCGCATCTGCTCGATGCAGTCGCCCTGCACGATCGCGTTGATCGCAGGCTCCTGCGGGGGCTTTGACTTCGGACGCTTTGACTTCGAGGCGGTTGACTCCACGGCCGGCGCTCCTGGCTTGCATCCCTTCACGGCAACACGTCTCCCGCGGATCATGATAGCAATCGCGCCACTGGACAGGCGATCATAGCGCCACGCGATTTTGATTGCAACCGGTTATGGAAGCTTGCCGGGGAGAATATAGTAATAGCGATCGCTCGGCGCCTCCGGCGAGCTTGCCTGCTGGAAACCATCCGCTCATTCGACTCGCTGGGAGTAACGCTGATGAATGTCACGTGCAAATGGTTGGCGGTGTTGGGAGTCGCGTGCCTGCTGGCGGCCAATGCCTTCGCCGCGGACCAGGCATCCGCCAAAAAGTCGACCAGTTCGTCAAAGCCGGCCAGTTCTTCGAAGCCGATCGTCGCCGTCTTCCGGCTGCACGGATCGATTGTCGAAACACCGGTCGACGAAGTGCTGACATTCGGCGGCGGGCACCAGCCCACGGCGCTCAAGGACCTGATTCGCCGCATGTACAAAGCCCGCGACGACGAAGCCGTCAAAGCCGTCGTGGTGCTGATGGACGACGCGCAGTTGGGCACGGCCCAGGTGGAGGAGCTGCGCCAGGCGATCGTCGACATCAACAAAAGCGGCAAAAACGTTTACGCCCATGCCGACAGCCTCTCGATGCGCGGCTACGCGCTGCTCTCCGCGGCCACGCACTTGAGCGTCTCGCCCACCGGCGACCTGTGGCTCACCGGTCTGTATGCCGAATCGATGTACCTGCGCGGCCTGCTCACCAAGCTCGGCGTCAAACCCGACTTCCTGACGTGCGGCGAATACAAGAGCGCGGCCGAGACGTTCATGCGCGAAAGCCCGAGCCCCAAGGCCGAGGAAATGGAGAACTGGCTGCTGGACGGCATCTACGGCACGCAGGTGAAGCTGATCGCCACCGGCCGCGGCGTCGACGAAAAGCAGGCCCGCGCGTGGATCGACGGAGGCCCTTATACCGCGACCAAGGGCCGGGAACTGGGCATTATCGACGCCGTCGAACAGCGGCAGGACGTCGAGTCGCGCTTGAAGCGGCGCTTTGGCGACGAGGTAAAGTTCGACCACAAGTACGGCAAGGAGTCGCGGCAGCAGGTTAATTTCTCTTCGCCGTTTGCGGCATTCGAAGTCTTTGGCGAACTCTTGGGCGGCAAGAAAAAGAAGACGCACAAGACCTCGATCGCGATCGTTTACGTCGACGGCCCGATCATGCTGGGCGCGGCCGAAGCCAGCCCGTTTTCTGGCTCGAGCGGCACGGCGGCCAGCAGCGATTTG
>DATCFX010001279.1:0-4664 GCA_036509275.1 Pirellulales bacterium
CGGCCAAGGCCGATGCGGCCAACGCGCGCAGCACGCTCGATCGGAATCAGAAGCTGAACGACACTTCGGGCGGCGGCGCCTTGAGCCAGCAGGACTTGGACAATGCCCAGGCCGCCTCGGCCGTGGCCGAGGCCAAGCTGGTGGTCGCCCAGCAGTCGCTGGATCTGGCCGTGGCCGGCCCGCGCCAGGAAGACATCGACGAGGCCGCGGCCCGGCTGCGTGGCGCCGAAGCGCAACTGGCATTTCTGCGGCAGCAACTGGCCGATGCCCAACTGAGGGCCCCCACCAGGGCCGTGGTCCGCACGCGGCTGATGGAGCCGGGCGAAATGGCCTCGCCCCAGCGGCCGGTCTTCTCGCTGGCAATCATCGATCCCAAGTGGGTGCGGGCCTATGTCTCGGAGCCCGATCTGGGCCAGGTCCGCCCCGGCATGCTGGCCTCGATCCAAGTCGATAGTTTCCCGAAGCGCCGCTTCGAGGCTTGGATCGGCTTCGTTTCGCCGGTCGCCGAGTTCACGCCCAAAAACGTGCAGACCGAGGAATTGCGCACCAGTCTGGTATACGAAATTCGCGCGTTCGTCAAGGATCCCGACGACGTGTTGCGGCTGGGCATGCCGGCGACGGTGCATTTTGCCGGCCAGCAGCCCCCGGGCCAGCCCGCGCCGGCGGCCTCGACCTCCGCCGCTCCCAGCCCGCGGGAGCGGTGATGAGCGCCAGTCCGGCGAGTGCGCCGGTGCTCGTTGGCCGCGACATCCACAAGGCCTTCCGCCGCGAAACGGGCGAGCGGGTGCAGGCGCTGGACGGCGTCTCGCTCACCGCCGCGCGCCACGCGTTGACGGCCCTGGTCGGTCCAGACGGCGCCGGCAAAACCACCCTGATTCGGCTGGCCGCCGGCTTGCTGACGCCCGATGGCGGCCAACTCGAAGTCCTGGGTCTCGACGTGCGGAGCAACCCGCAGCGGGTGCAGAACCTGCTGGGCTACATGCCGCAAAAGTTCGGGCTGTACGAAGATCTGACCGTGCAGGAGAACCTCGACCTCTACGCCGATTTGCACAACATCGGCAGCGCCCAGCGGCGCGAGCGCTATCCTCAGTTGATGGAGATGACGGCCTTGGGGCCGTTCGTCGATCGCCTGGCCGGCCGCCTCTCGGGCGGCATGAAACAAAAGCTGGGGCTGGCCTGCACGCTGGTGCGCTCGCCCGACTTATTGCTGTTGGACGAGCCGACCGTCGGCGTCGATCCGCTCTCGCGCCGCGAGCTGTGGGAAATCATTCATGAACTGGTACACGAAAAGGGTTTGAGCGTCCTGCTGAGCACCTCCTATCTCGACGAGGCGGAGCAATGCGAGTATGTCGTCGTGCTGCACGAGGGCCAGGTGTTGGCCCAGGGGCCGCCCGACGAGATCAGCCAACTGGCCGCGCGGCGGACGTTTCGAGCGCAGCCGCCGCCCGGGCGGCCTGCCCGCGAACTGCAAGCCCGGCTGCTCGACGAGTCCTGGGTGATCGACGCGGTGCCCGAAGCCGGCCACGTGCGGCTGGTGAGTGCCACCGGGGCGGATCGCCCGGCGGCCGACGCGGGCCCGCTGGCCGAGACGCCGATCGAGCGCGTCACGCCGCGGTTCGAAGACGGTTTCATGGTGCTGCTGCGGCGCAGTGCGGAACATCGTCGAGCCGGCCAGATGACGCTTTCGCGGCCGCTCGAGCATCCAGCGGGCCAGAAGGCGGTCGAAGTTCACGACCTGGTCCGGCGATTCGGCACCTTCACCGCCGTCGACCACGTGAGCTTCGAGGTGCGGCCAGGCGAGATTTTTGGCCTGCTGGGACCCAACGGCGCGGGCAAGACCACCACGTTTCGCATGCTCTGCGGCTTATTGCCCGCGACGTCCGGCACGCTGCGCATCGCGGGCGTCGACTTGCGGCAGGCCCGCGCGTCGGCCCGACAGCGGATCGGCTACGTGGCGCAGAAGTTCTCGCTGTATGGACAGCTTTCGGTCAGCGAGAACCTCGATTTCTTCGCCAGCGCGTATGGCTTGCGCGGCGCGCGCAAACGCCAGCGCATCGGCTGGGCACTCGAGCAATTCGAACTGGCGCCGTTGGCGCGGCTGCCCAGCGGCCAATTGCCGGGCGGATACAAGCAGCGGCTGGCCATGGCGGCCGCGTTGTTGCACGAGCCGGAAACGCTGTTTCTCGACGAGCCGACCAGCGGCGTCGATCCTTTGGCCCGGCGCGAATTCTGGCGGCGGATCACGGCGCTGGCCGAGCAAGGCGTGACGGTGATCGTCACCACGCATTTTATGGAAGAGGCGGAATACTGCGACCGCGTGGTGATTCTCGATTCCGGCCGAGTGCTGGCCGACGGCACTCCGGCCGACGTGCGCCGCCACGCCCCGGCCGCAGCCGGCCACGAGCCGACCATGGAAGACGCCTTCATCGCCGTGGTGGAAGCAGCCCGCCAGCAAGTGCCGGACTCCGCCGTCGCGAAGAACGGTGCCGCCGGCAACGGAGGCGCGGCGTGATGCTGGATCGCTCCGCTTCTGTACAAACCTGGCGGGCCAAGTGGCGGCGCATCGCCGCGCTGGTGCGCAAAGAAACGCGGCAGATCGTTCGCGATCCGAGCAGCATCGCCATCGGCATCGTGCTGCCGGTGGTACTGATCCTGCTGTTCGGCTACGGGCTGTCGCTGGACGTGATGGACGTGCCGGTGGCGCTGGTGCTCGAAGCGCCGTCGCCGCAGGCAACCGAGTTGGCTGCGGCCTTCGAGCTGTCGCCCTATTTCCTGGCGCGGACCACGACCTCGATGCACGAGGCGCAGCAATGGATGCTCGAGCGCCAGGTGGACGGCATCGTGCGGCTGCGGCCCGATTTTGCCCGCAATCTGGCCCGCGGCGAGGGGCAGGTGCAAATCCTGATTCACGGCACCGACGCCAACCATGCCCGGATCATCCAGGGTTATGCCCAAGCCGCCGTCGGCCAGTGGGCGGCACAGCAGGCTGCCGAGGGCCAGGACATCGCCGCCGGCCCCGTAATCATGGAGCAGCGGCTCTGGTTCAACGAGGCCAATGAGAGCCGGTATTTCCTCGTGCCGGGTCTGATCGTGTTGATCATGACGCTGATCGGCGCCATGCTCACGGCCCTGGTCATGGCCCGCGAATGGGAACGCGGCACGTTCGAATCGCTGTTCGTCACGCCGGTGCAGGCCGACGAGATTCTGCTCGGCAAGACCGTGCCGTACTTCGCGCTGGGCATGATGGGGTTGGTGTTGTGCGTGCTGGCCGCGCGATTTTTGTTTCACGTGCCGCTGCGCGGTTCGCTCGGATTGCTGGGCGCCGCTTCCACGCTGTACCTGCTCGTCGCCCTGGCGACCGGACTGCTAATCTCCTCGCTGGTCAAAAGCCAATTCGTCGCCAGCGAAATCACGCTGCTGGTTACCTTCCTGCCGGCGCTCATGCTCTCGGGCTTTCTGTTCGATTTGCGCAGCATGCCGGCCGCGGTGCGCATGATTACTTACGTGCTGCCCGCGCGGTATTTCGTGGCCCTGCTGCAAACCATTTTTCTGGCCGGCAACGTGTGGGGCGTCATCATTCCCAACGGCGCGGTGCTGGCCGGGATGGCGGCCGCGCTGATCGTCTTCACGCGGCTGATGACGCGCAAAACGCTGGCTTGAGGACGATCGCCGTGCTCGAATCGCTGCTGCGGATCCTGGCTCTGACGCGCAAAGAGTTGCTGGCCGTCCTCAAAGACCCGCGCGGCCGCTTTAGCGTGCTCATACCCCCGATCCTGCAATGCCTGATCTACGGCTACGCGGCAACGTACGATCTCAACGACGTGCCCTACGCGGTCCTCGATCAGGACCGCAGTTCGGCCGCGCAACAACTGCTGGCCCGGCTCGACGGCTCGGGCGTCTTTCGCCGCGTGGCCAACCTCGACCACGAAGCCGAGTTGAAAACGAGCATCAACCTGCGGCGCGCGCTGATCGTGATCCAAATCAATCAGGATTTCGAGCGGCGGCTGATCTCGGGCCAGCCGGCGCAAATCCAGGTAATCGCCGACGGCCGCAACTCAAACACCGGCGGCACCGCACTGACCTACGTCGGTGCCATCGTCGAAGCGTTCAACGCCGACTGGCGCGCCGGGCATGGCCAACGCGGGCCGCCGGTACAGGTCGTGAGCCGGGCCTGGTTCAACCCGAACCTCGAAACCCGCTGGCACATGATCCCCAGCCTGATCGGCCTGCTGACGCTGCTGCAGACGCTCTTGCTGACGGCCATGTCCGTGGCCCGCGAGCGCGAGCAGGGGACGTTCGACCAGTTGCTGGTCACCCCATTCCGTCCCGCCGAGATCATGGCCGGCAAGGCGTTGCCGTCCGTATTGATCGGGCTGGCGCAAGCCACCAATGTGCTGCTGGTGGCGCAACTCTGGTTCCACATTCCCTTCGCCGGCTCGTTTGTCACGCTCTACGCCGGGCTCGGAGTGTTTCTGTTGGCGGCGGTCGGCATCGGGCTGTTAGTGTCGTCGGTCGTGGCCACGATGCAGCAGGCCATGCTGTTTTCGTTCGTGCTGATCATGCCCTTTGCACTGCTCTCCGGGCTGACAACGCCCGTCAGCAGCATGCCCCGCGTGCTTCAGTATTTTACCTTGATCAACCCGTTGCGCTACACGATCGACTTC